>CAYYFC010000038.1:0-14305 GCA_964471215.1 uncultured archaeon
CTACCACCAACCTCCCCCTTCCGCCTCCCCTAATTCATCCCCGCTCTAAGGCTTTCTTAGCGACGTTTTGTAAGCTTCCCTCTCGAGTTTTAATACGATTCTGACATCTTATACAAACTTAAACCTTTTTCGCCACTATCATCCTGCTTCCGATCTCCTCATCGAACTCTATAACTTCCAGAATTCTGAAACCAAATTCCTCAAGTCTATTTATGTAATCTTTAAAGCCCAAATCCCCCCTGAACATGTAAGCCCTCTCGCTCTTCTCGATACCCTCAAATTTCCAGAGATTCCATTCGAGATCTATAAGGGAAATCTTCCTGTCATCCCTGAAAATCTGCTTGTTCACGTATATGCCACCTCTGTTAAGACCTGAGTATATCTTGGGAATGAGACGTGGATTTTTACCGCCGGGGTTGTAGGATGAGAATATCACATCGTAGTTCTTTCCTATATCATCCTTGAAGAAGTTTCCGGCAATAACCCTTACCCTTTTCGCCCTGAATCTCGATATATATCGTTTTGTAATCTCAACAACCTGGGGTAGATCGAAGACGTATGCTTCGAGTTCGGGGTTTACAATTGTAAACGCTATCGCGTAGAGACCGTGCCCGCCTCCGAGATCAAGAAGTCTCCTCGCCTTCTGGAACTCGTTAAACTTCAAAAGTTCTCTCACAGTTTTCTGAAGCTCTCCGAGAAGGGAGTACTGGGCCATTGTATGTACGGCTACTTCGGAGAAGAATTCGTTTGGATTTCTGATAACAGCAC
Source organism: uncultured archaeon (assembly GCA_964471215.1). Lineage (GTDB taxonomy): Archaea > Halobacteriota > Archaeoglobi > Archaeoglobales > Archaeoglobaceae > Archaeoglobus_B. The sequence continues at coordinate 769 of CAYYFC010000038.1, forward strand.
CTTCTCTAAGAATCCTTGTCAGGTTCATCCATAGGTCGACTGTATTCCTTGTATTCCTTATAAAAAATATCTGGGAGTAAAATGAGTCCCTAGTAAGTAGTTCCCTGCTCGTCTTCGTGTTCTCAAAAACGCCATTTCTTTCCGATAGCAATCCCAGCTTACACAGTATCCTGCACATGATCAGGAGTAAATTCCTGTCGCATCCCAGCTCCTTCGAGAGCTCATCTATTCCCTTGGGAACCTTCAAAGCTTCGAACACTCCAAGATCTATGGCCGATAATATCACGTAGTACGTCCTTATACCGTTCATAGCCTTCTTGAGCGTATCCATAAAAGAATCCACATCGGCATCCGGAGTCTTCAGAAGCTCGTCCATACTCGATCGATAGACTGATCTGGATGCTCAGTATTAATAATTACCTACATATGCTTATCGGGCATATTTACGGTGAAAAAGTTTGAATAAAAGTGAAGATGTGGGAGCAAATCTGGAAGAATTGCGGGGTTTTTGTCATTTTTATCCGTTTGCAAATTCTTCAAGCATCCTCGGTATGAATTTCCACGCGTTTTGAATGATAATTTTGCGTTTATTTCTGAATTTCTGAAGTTGAGAGAGGTTAGAAATGAATAACGTTGCATTTGTAGCATTTGATGGTTCCTCAGCGAGAAAAATCCCCCAACTTTAAACGAAATACCCGATATGCGAAGCCAAATGATTTGAGTCAGCTGTTCGATGTATGTGTATAGCTCGTTCTTGCGGGAGCGTTCAAATCAGGATGTGGGGAATGTTATCCTCTGCATATGTTATAAAAATGCGGGAATAAGAATGGTTATGCTGGAAATCCGATAGATATCCGGCTGAGATGTAAGAGTATCCCGGATTTAAGATTTGCCGCTAAAAAAATACGCCAATGATGTTATTACATGAGATTTGCGTGTTAAAAACAAGCGTCATAGTTGAGCAAAAGTGTTAAAAGTTAAATAGTATACCCACATATCTTCTACATGCTTAAGAGATTGCTAATACTTGCAGTAGCATTGTTGATACCTATTGCATGTGCCGATGCGAAAATAGTCTGCACGACAACTGTCATATCGAGTATCGTGGAGGATTTAACGGGAGAGAAGTGCGACGTCATAGCGTCTCCGACAGTGTGTCCCGCCCATTACGATATAAAGCCCAGCGATGTCGAAAAGGTCAGAGAGGCAGATGTTATAATTTGTCACGGATTCGAGCCTTGGGTGGATGAGCTCGTAAAGTCGTCTGGAAAGAACATAACGGTTATAAAGATACCGGGACCCTGGAATAGCCCCGATCTCTTAAGGGATAAGTACGTTAGAATTGCATCAGAGCTGGAAAAACTTGGATACCACGTTGAGCTAGAAAGATGCCTGAAGGCAATAAACGAGACTGAATCATATCTTAAGAGATTTGCGAAGGAACACGGATTTGTGGGAACTCCTGTTGTCTGCATGCAGTGGCAGAAGGGTTTTGTAGAATTCCTTGGGTTCAAGATACTTGCCACGTATCCTCCGCCGGAGATGATATCGGCAAAGAAGTACGAAGAGGTTATACAGAAGGGAAAGGGTTCGAAACTTGTTATAGACAATCTTCAGAGCGGAACTGAGCTCGGAGAAAAGATAGCAAAGGAGTTGGGAGCTGTTGAGGTGGCTATTTCGAACTTCCCAATCGAAGGAAACGTTACGAGCATGATGATAGATAACGCGAAGAAACTCGCCGAAGCGCTTGAAAGGAGTGAGGGGAGGGGGAAGGTGCCAGGATTTGAGCTCATAGCTGCGATTTCTGGACTGTCTGCTGCTTTGGCCTTTAGAAGGTTGTGGAGATGAGAGTAAGGCTTGAAAGGGTTTACGTGGCATACTCGGGAAGCAGAAGGCCGACTATAAGGGATATAACACTCTCTCTCGATAGGGGAATACACGTTATAACGGGGCCGAACGGTGCAGGGAAGACTACGCTATTGGAAACGATGATAGGTCTTCTGAAGCCATACAGAGGGGAAGCTTATCTTCTCGGAGTAAACACAAAGAGCAGAAACGTTTTCAGGGTTAGGAGAAAGTGCAGTTATGTTCCTCAGGATTTTATGAAGCCTCCAACCGAGGCATATACGGGAATGGACGTGATAAGATTGGGTCTGATCTTCAACAGAGACGGACTGAACTCAATTAACGAGCTTGCTGAAAGATTGAATGCCATAGATCTTCTTGAAAAACCATTCGGAAAACTTAGCGGAGGTCAGCAGCAGAAGATAATGATAATAAGAGCTCTTGCAAGGAATCCTGAGATTCTTCTTTTGGATGAGCCTTTTTCAAGCCTGGATTCCGATACTAGGAGGAGCTTATGCGAAATACTTGAGGACTACAGGGATAGACTTGTCGTCATAGTTTCCCACGATACATCCAAGATTGGGAGAATAGCAGATGGGATTGTAAGGATGGAGGAGGGGAGGATAGTTGATATTTCTTGAGTCCATAATCTCCGCAATACTCAGCAGCATTTTGATAGCATCAACAGGATATTACGCCGAGAAGTTCAGGATAACAACACTCAGCTTCTGCGTTGCACATGCAGCCCTTGCAGGAGCATCAATAGGTTTGATTTTAAGGGTAGATCCCACTTATTCAGGAATGGTTCTTGCTGTTAGCTCCGCAATACTTTTGGGAATTGTATTGCCGAGAATACAGGCAAAAGAAGTATTAACACTTTCTCTTTTCTCCTTCTTCTCCGCAGTAGCCCTTATAGCCATATACATCTCTAACACGACAGTTCTTGCAACCACAACTCTTTCAATGGTCCTCTGGGGAAGCATACTCGCTGTAGACGTTAACAAACTCGTCATGCTCTCAATCGTTCTCCTTGCATTCCTTCTCTATCTCAGGCGATTCAAGTTTCAGATAGACAGCATGATATTCGACAGGGATCTTGCAGAGGCTGAGGGTGTCGACGTTTATTCGCACACATTAGCCCTTCTGGCATTCATGGGTGTTGCCATAGCTCTTGCCCTGAGAATAACCGGGGGATTTCTCATATTTGCCCTTCTGTACATACCGATAGCTTCAGCTCTTCTAGTATTCGATACAGCAAAGGGACAGCTGATGGCATCGATTGCATTCGCAACAACAGCTTCAACTCTTGGATTTCTCGTGAGCTACACATTCGATCTGCCAATAGGATCATCGATAACGATAGTAGCAGCATCAATCCTTCTTTTATCAGCCGTTGTAAGAAAATGTAGATTTCATAGCATCTTGGGTAGTAGGTTTTAAAGTTCCACAGTAATTTAAAAAGGGGGAAAGATCTAACAAGGGAATACCGTCCTATCCTTAAGGTGTTGAATATACAAACAAGACCGCACATCGCTCGTCAGCAATCGAAAACTTTCTTTTTAGTAATTCAGAGTATTTAAAAATACCTCTAACATCCTCCTCGCTTATCCCAGCTTTGAAATGCAAGGTTTTGCAAGCAACACTTCTATAAAATTCAGATCGCTCGAACGTTGAAATGTTCCGGATGACATGTCAGATGATAAAAGATCTAAACAGTAAAAATCTATTTTTGATCGGAATGATTGCGTCAGCTCCTGGCAAGGTAATACTTTTCGGTGAGCACGCGGTAGTTTACAAAAGACATGCAGTTGTGGGAGCGATAAATCTCAGATGCTACGCAAAGGTGGAGAGATTTGGCGAAATAAAAATATCATCACCACTCGGTGTAACTGGGCTTGATTTTGAAAGGCATCCCTATGTGTCATACGCCTTAAAGAGGTTTTCAGAGGTGAAGAGAATAGGTGGTGTTAAGATTGATATAAGGAGCGATATACCTGTGGCATCAGGTCTCGGTAGCTCATCTGCCGTGACAGTTGCAGTTTTAAAGGCTCTTAATGAGGAATTCGAAGCAGGTCTCAGCGATGAGGATATATTTGAAATCGCTAGAAGAGTTGAGCTTGATGTTCAGGGCATAGCGAGCGGAACGGATCCGTTCATATCGACATTCGGAGGTACATGGCTAATACCGGACAGAAAGAGACTTGAAATTGGTGATCTGAGATTACTCGTTGTTAACACCGGAAAGAAATCGGTGACAAGGGAAATGGTGAGGAAGGTTGCGGAGCTAAGGAAGATGTATCCGGATGTAGTCGATAGTGTTTTCGATGTAGTTGATTCGATAGCCCTAAGATCTGTTGACGCTCTGAAGAGTTTCGATCTCGAAACCCTGAAGTTCCTCTTCTTCGCAAACCAGTGCATGCTAAGGGCCATCGGTGTGAGCAACAGGGAGATAGATGAGCTTGTGGAAAAGCTGGCGGAGTTTGGAATATCTGCAAAGATAACAGGAGCTGGAGGAGGAGGTTGCGTGATAGGAATAGGCGAAGAAGAATCGATTAAAAAGGCTGCAGATGAATTTAATGGATTTATAGTTAAAATAGGGGATTGCGGTGCGAGACTAGAGATCGATGAAAAGGCTTAAATAGTACTTCCCACAAGTTAGACGAAACCCCTGGAGGAGTTAGAATTGGTGGAAATTACGGAGGTTAGGATATACAAGGCGAGGGGAGATGGTGTAGTAAAGGCCTACGCATCGGTCAGTCTGGATGGAGAGTTCGTGGTCAGGGGAATTAAGATAATAGAAGGTGAGAAAGGTCTACGCGTTAGCATGCCGAGTAGAAAGGTTAAGGATGGGAGCTATCAGGATATATTCCATCCGACGAATAAAAAGGCGAGGGAGAAAATAGTAAGTGCCGTTCTGAACGCGTATAAGGAACAGATGAAATAGATTTAGGTTAACCTCGCTGAATTTTTGCGTAACAATTTTTTAAAAGAGATCATAGAGTCATATGTTGAAAAGGATAAGGGAGGTAATAAGAGAGAGAATCGAGACTTACAGAAATTACGCCAAGATGACCGATCTTTACTCAGTTCTCAGAAGATATTTCGTCATAGGTTACTTTGACGGTGTCCTGACAATACTGGGGATGATAGTGGGAGCTCATCTGAGCGGTGAGGCATCCAGTAACATAGTGATATCGGCCGGAATCGCAACTGCCCTTGCCCTTGGCATATCAAGCGGTTTCGGTGCTTACGAGGCGGAGATAGTAGAGCAGAGCATACAGAAGAAGGAAACTGAAAAGGCAATGCTTGCCCCCGTCGGAGGAATGATAGAATCTGCATACAAGTTCGCAACATACGTTTCAGCTCTTATACACGGAATTGCACCAATTCCGGCTGCGCTTGTTCCTCTTATCCCTTACGCATTCCTTCCTTTAGATATGGCATTTTACATGTCGGTGTCGATAGGTTTTGCAAGTCTTTTTATAATAGGCCTGATACTCGGAAGAATTTCGAAGATGAACGTCATATCTTCAGGTGTGAAGTTCGTGCTCGCAGGATTCATAACGCTTATCGTTATACTAATCCTTAACCCGTCGAGGTAATTTGATTTCACCACTCAGATAGCGCAATAATCATCACCGCTCAGCGGCGGGAGTAATCATCATCGTGGCATATCTCCTTTTACTATTCTGTTTATAAGCTCTACCACTTTATCTATTACCTTCGGAATTGCCCTTTTCACACTCTCGGAAAGACCTATACCGAACTCTATCCTCTCGGGCTCGACTCCAACTATGATTATCTTTGGTATCTCGTATACAAGGCTCCCTATCTTGAACGCCTTGACGAAATCTATATCGTGAAGTGAAACTGGGATACCGTAATCTTCGCACTGATCGAAATCGAGAACGTAAACATCTCCCGGTTTTCCGTTGGATTTAACAACATCAACGACGATTAAAAAATCGTAATCCTTAAAAAAATTTAATATTTGAAGGCCAAGGGTTGCGCAGTCGTGAACTTCAACACCTTTAGGAAGTTCTCTCTTTTTAAGCTCCTCTACGACTGCTATTCCAAGTCCCTCGTCACCCATCAGTATGTTTCCTATCCCTATTACTGCTATTTTCATTCCTTAACTACTCTCTCCTTCCTCTTTCCTGTGAACATTGATATGAGGACCTCGTAGACTATTACGGCGTATATGTGCATGAACATGACCATTCCTATTAGATACATGCAAATCCTGTGTATTGCCCTAAGAGCAGTGTATCCGTCACATACTCCTGCAGGGTTAAAGTAGCTTCCAAGAGCAGCGGCGAAGTCCACGATGGGTTTAAAGACATCTGGATAGTACATTGCAAGGCCCGTTAGACCTATTATGATTATCAGTACAAGATATGTCCACCAGACTATGACCTGAGTCGGTATTATCTTTTCAACGTACTCCTCCTTATCAGGATTGTATCCCCTTGGATCCTCTACGTGCGGATATAGCTTGAACCATGCGAGCGTTTCGAGGACTAGGTACTTGACACTGTAAGGTATCCTCGTTATCGATATCCACTTCCACTCCTTTGTGCACATGTATGCCGCAAATAGCCACCATATACCTCCAAAGATAAATCCTATTAAAATATGAATTCTGAGTGTTTGCTCCCCGAATATCCTGACACCGTACAGACCTCCAAGTTCCATTCCCGTCAGCGCCAGTAGTATTCCTGTAATAAATACAAACCAGTGAAGTATCCTGACGGCCACTGAATGTCTGAGAACCTCTACTTTTTCCATTATCCCTTCACCTCACGATCATTCGTATTGCATGTACGGAACAGGCTATGCATGGGTCGAAGCTCCTGACTATTGCAAGTGCAAGCGATGTGTTGTACATGACACCGTTCGATGGCTCCATGTTAACCTCTGCAAGTCCCAGAGGTGTGAGGGCTGTAGTCAGGGCGTCTCCCCATGTGACCTTCTTGGCTATTCCAAGAGGTGTCAGGTCTATGTCGGCATCTGGCCATATCGCGTTGCAGATCTCCGGAACGCTCATGTCCTTTGGAAGCCAGCATCCTTCAAGTGCCTTCTCAACCGCTCCAGGTCTTCCCATGTCATCTCTTGGTCCTAGGTTCCATGTAGACGGAACGACACATGCATAGTTGTCGATCACCTTGTTCTTTATCCTAGTGTAGTGTAGCAGAGCACCTCTCGCAGCCTCCCATAGTCCCCATCCTTCTGCCTCATCCGGAACGTACTTGTAATCGGGTATCTTCGGATGCACAATCTCCTCAGCCACGTGGTTCTTCAGATCTATTGCCCACTCCATTATCTTCGTTATGAATATCAACGTCTGTGCAATCCTCGAAGCAACCCTGTCTATTACAGAACCCTTCGGATTCATGACATCCCACTTGAACTCCGCAGTTTCTCCCGTTAGAGGATTAGTTACCTCTATTCTCCACTTCAGACCGAACGTAACTATCATCCTAGCCAGAGGTCCTACCTCGAACACCTTTCCATCGTACCTGGGCGCCTTTGCCCATGCATATGCTCCCGGCTTGTCCTTCTTGACAAGAGCAACACTCATGTCAACCTCCCACGGCTTCTTGCCACTTATTGAATCGTCATACCTTGAATACTTCACGTATTCAACTATCTTGTCCCTCTTGAATGGCTTAAGCGTCCCGTTTTCCCATGCACCTGCCCATATGACTGCGTTCTTTCTGTGACCGGGCTGTCCGTCCTGAACCTTTACCCACTCGTCGTAGTTCTCGTAATCCGGGAACAGTCCATATGACAGGAAGTTTCCATAGCTCGCACCCAGATCCTGAAGTCCTCTGAAGTCTATATCCAGCAGCTCGCTTACCTTTTCACCTACGACCTCGTTCCTCTCCCTTAAAGCCATTATATCCGGAACAGCCACGTGCGCAACCCAGTCCCATATCTCAGCAGCCTTTGTTAGAGTCTGGGATATCCTGTCAAGCGTTGGCTTTACGGTGACACCTCCAGGATACTCACTCGTGTGGTGCGGGAACTTGCCTCCCCAGAGTGCCACTATCTCGTTCGCCTTCCTCTGAATGTCTATACATCCGACGTAGCTCGTACCGAGCCCAAGGGCTTTCAGACCCTCCTTTCCAAGAGCAGGGGGAACCATTGGAGGATACTTGCATATTATGCCTATCTCAGGACCCACGAGCAGATACGTGTGTATCAAGTGGTCATATACATAATATGCGGCCTGTATTATGTTCCTTATCAGAACTGCAACTGGTTTTGGTGTAACACCATATGCATGATCCAGTGCCTGGATAGCGGTTTCACCGTGAGGCGCAGGACATACTCCACATATCCTCTGGGTTATGTAGAAGGCATCTCTCGGATCTCTTCCCCTCAGTATTATCTCAAAACCTCTGAAAAGGTTTGTGTGACTGTAAGCCTTATCTACAATCGTCCAGGTTCCAGTTGATGTCGTAATCTCCTTCGTCTCGAGCGTAACTCCCAAGTGACCCTCAATCCTCGTAATCGGATCTATAACAACCTTCGCCATTCAAATCACCTCTTCTCCTCCTCTTCCTTTCTCTTAGCCCTAACATGCACATGCCTTATAGCATGGATTGCTATACCTGCAAGGGTTGCACCTATAAGTCCCTGACCTATAGTCGTCACATCTACTCCAAGCACCTTCGGAAGCTCCGGAATCTCAGCGTAGAACGGTGAGAACTTGTCCGGCCATCCAGGCTCCGAGCATCCTATGCATATGTTCGTCTCAACACAGTAGCTCGTTCCGTTGTTCCACTTCCTTATGGCGCAGTCCGTGTAAACGAGCGGCCCTTTACATCCCATCTTGAATCTACAGCCCTCCTCTCCAGGCTTCGTTATGAATATACCCCTATCATAGTATGGCCTGTAAGGACACAGCTCATTGTGCATGTTCCTTCCAAACAGAACCTTAGGTCTTCCGTGTGCATCAAGCTCGGGTATCACTCCCAGCATTGCCGCTGCAAGCGTTATGACTATGTGATCCGGATGTGCCGGACAGCACGGCAGGTTTATGACAACCTTTCTTATACCTTGCTCATGCAAGAATTCCCTCACACCCTTCGCTCCAGTCGGGTTCGGCTGGCCATCCCAAGGCTTTGCGCCCGGAATTCCTCCAAATGTCGCGCACTGTCCGATTGCAACTATTACATCAGCTATCTCAGCAGCCTCCCTCAGATGCTCCCTGAAATCCTTTCCGTGTATCGTACAGAAACCTTCATCCTGCACGGCTCCCTCAACAACAAGTATCTTTGCCCTCTTAGACTTCTTCCACCTCTCCTTCAGCTTCTCTGCAAGAGTACCTGAAGCAACTTGTATCGTTTCCATGTAGTCCGGTAGTGCTATTGGCAATCCTGAATCTCCGACTAATATCTCCGTCAGTATCTGAACGAGATCAGGATCAGCGCACTGGGCAAACGAAATCGTACATCCTGTGCACGATGCGCCGTTGAGCCAGCATATGTGCCAGTAATCCTTAACCTCCTCTAGTGCCTTAACAAGCTCTGCCTTATAGGTTGATAAGAACGCTGTTGCGCCCATTGCACCGACAAGTTTTAAAAAGTTCCTTCTGCTTAACTTCACAAAAAACACCTCCTGGATATTGACATTACATTTAACTAGGAATATTTAAACTTTTTTTTTAATAAAGGGTTGAATTTATTATTTCTGTGTTTAATGGTAACATTTAGTAACAAGATTTAACGCATTCTTATATAACAGTGGCTTTAAAAAATATGTATTGTCTCTCTTTGCAAATCACTCCTCGATTCTTGCAGCTTTCATTACATCCATCAGAGTTATCAGTCCTATAGGCTTTCCGCACTCCGTTACGAGAAGTCTGGCAAGATTAAGGCTTGCCATTAGTTTTGCAGCTGTTTTTATGCTGCAGTTACAGTCTATGGTCACAATTGGTTTCGTTGCTATCTCGCTCACCTTAACATCCGATGGCTTGAGATCCCTCGCTATAACCCTGTAAACTATATCCCTGACTGTTATTATTCCGTAACATTCATCCCTGTCCTTTGGCTCTACAAGCAAAGCCCTTATACCCTTTTTCAGCATGAGATCTATTGCCTCGCTCACGCTGATATCGGGTTTTACAGTTATTATCTCCTTCCATACTAAATCCTTAACCTTCATAATTTCACCTCAACATAAATCCAAAAGCCTTCGCGGAATTCGAAATATTCTCCACAATCCTACCAAAATAGGATCCGATCTCCCTTATAAATATCAGATCCTCTGGGCTTTTGTTTCTGAACAGATCCCTCATGACTTCTATGTCAAGCCTTTCGTACTCATCCCTTATCCTTTCAATCCTCCTTATACGCTCATACACCTTATCCACTTCTGACTTTATGAACGCCTTCAATACTATTTCTTTCAAACTATTATAAAGACTTTTGTATTCGTTCGACATCTCAACTATCTTTTCTATAAGAGGTCTGAAATTTGAAAGATCAATTCTCCTTATTTTAAGGAAGGATGCGAGATCCTTGCAAGTGTTTATTATGTTATCCTGAATAGTTATGAGGTTGTATATCTTGAACCTGTTTACGGGGAGTATCAGGGACGATATATTGTTCATAATCTTCGTCTTTATCCTGTCAGCCTCCTTTTCTATTTCGTTCAGCTCTTCAACCTTTGATAGATCGTTCCTTTCAAAAATCTCCCTTAAAATTTCTATAGATTTCATGCAGAGGTTAGCGTGATTTGAGAGATCGTCAAAGGGAGAGTATCCGAGCATATCGAATACCTGTCTTATAAACCTCATTTGTTTAAAACTCAACAAATGATATTTAAATATTTAGATACCTCCTCAAAAATATCCCAAGCTTTTCCATTGCCTCTCCGCTTATGAAATCCCTACTCGTAGTTATAGCGTATTTGAGGGCATCTTTGCACGGACATTTCCTCTCTTTAGGAATTGCCGGTATAAGTTCTCTCAGTATTCTCCTAACCTTTTCCTCGTTCTTTGCCATGTTCTCAAGAACCATTTTTACGTCTACTTCTCTCTCCTTCCATACATCGTAATCCGTTACTGTTGCTATCGTTACGTAGCATATCTCGGCCTCCCTTGCAAGCTTTGCCTCAGGCAATGCCGTCATTCCTATTATATCGAACCCCATCGCCCTGTAAACATTCGATTCAGCCTTTGTTGAAAACTGAGGGCCTTCTATGCAGACGTAAGTTCCCTTTTCATGGCATTCGTAACCGAGTTTTTTAACGACCTCTATCGCTATCCTTCTCAGCTCGGGACAGAAGGGTTCTGCAAATCCTATATGAACTACGATGTCGTCGAAGAACGTAGATGGTCTGAACTTTGTCCTGTCGTATATCTGATCCGGAATGACTATATCCAGCGGTTTTATTTCCTCTCTGAGTGATCCGACTGCAGCTATGCTTATTATCCTCTCAACACCCAGCTTTTTTAGAGCGTATATGTTAGCTCTGTATGGAACGTTTGTAGGGGAGTAAACGTGACCTCTGCCGTGTCTTGGAAGAAATGCAACCCTTCTCCCCATGAACTCACCTACTAGAATTCTGTCCGAAGGTTTTCCGAAAGGGGTATCTATCTCGACCTCCTCGACATTCTTAAAAGCAGAATGCTCGTAAACACCCGTTCCACCTATTATCGCTATCTCTGCCTTCAAAAAAACACCTCCTACAACTTTATAACCTTTTTAATATACTTTGGCGGTATTTCCTTTGCAAGGGCTATGAACCTGTTTGCCTTTATTATCCTTACACCATCTTCTCTTGCCTTTTTTGCATCTATCTCTATTATCATTGGTTTGTTCGATCTTATCCTTGCAACTTCCTCCGATTTCTCTATAGTCGTTGAAAGATGGACAAACTTCTGATTTACGGGCTTTATTCCTATTTCAAGCATCCTCTGAGCCTCTTCCTCACTAGTTCCGTAATATAAAATGTCTTCCTCCGCAATCGGATAATCGTCAAGCTCCACATCTATGCTGTGACCGTACCTCGCCCTTATCCTGTTGTTCTTCATCTCGTACCTCTCCTTATAATCTGAATATATCACTGCCTTTATCAGCCATCTGTTAGCCCATCTGAACTTCTTCTTCACAACCTTTACAAATTCCTCAAAATCTATCCATCCGTTCTTGTCGACTTCCAGCCCGAATCTATGCGGGAAGTGTCTCAGAACTCCAGATATAAACCTGCCAAGTCTCTCAACCCTCTCTCTGTCAAGTATAACCTCGCCCTTAAATCCGCAGCTACATGTCTCACCTCTATAAAATCCGTGTTCCGGACAGAACCTTATTTCCTCCATCCGACCACCTTTTAGCAAACCATATCGTTGTCGCTATAACTCCCATGGCCGTACACGTTTCCAAGCTCACACCCCTCTCCGTTACATCGTAATGATACCTGACCCTCTTTAACAAATCCCTTGGTAATCCCCTTCTACCCAAGCCTATTAAAAATGTTGTTGATTTCCTCTTTATAATATTTATTAAATCTTTTAAGCAGATCTTCTTCTCATCATCGGGTTTTGATGTAGTCGCTATAACCTCACCGAAATGCGACGGAATTGAATCTACAAGATGTATTCTGTTCATTTTAAGGAGCTCTAGGGCATATCTACCGTGCTCACCTATCGTCGTGTACTCGACTATTGATTTGACGAGCTCCCTCTCATCCCTCCAGAAGCCAAAATCGAGCAGAGCTAGATGCATATCGAAGGCGTAGCAAAGGGGCATTGCCCTGGCTATAGTTCTGAGATGTATCTCGTGAAGCTTTAATTTGTCGTACGTGTTCACCAAACAAAATACAATCATTAAAAACAGTTTATCCCTTTGTTTAAAATAGTTGAGAGGTGTTCGAATGAAGTTCAAAAAGCTCGACATAATAGTGGTCGGGGTTGGCGGACAGGGAATTCTAACTTGCTCGAATATAATAGCCAGAGCATCTATAATAGCAGGTCTAAACGTCCTAACATCCGAAGTACACGGAATGGCTCAGAGAGGGGGAAGCGTTGAGGTACACGTAAGGATAGGAGATGTTCTTTCACCTCTGATACCAATAGGCGATGCAGATGTAATGCTAGCACTGGAACCCGCGGAAAGCCTCAGATATGCAAGATATCTTAACGAGAAGACAACTGTTATAATGAACACGAGGCCATTGATACCTCCGAGCGTTACGCTTGGGATATCAAAGTATCCCGATGTTAAGAGGATAGTTGAGATAATAGGAACCGTAGCGAAAGAGGTAAGGACTATAAACGCATACGAGATAGCAGAAAGAGTTGGATCTGCTCAGGCTGCAAATATAGTTATGATAGGTGCGCTTGCAAAGTGCGTTAATCTTCCATTTACGATTAAGGAGATTGAGCAGGCAATAAGGGAGGTATTACCAGAAAGACTTCATGATTTGAACATAAAGGCTTTGAAGGCTGGATTCGATTCCATATAATGCTAATTCCACTTACTTCAGTTCTTGCATAAAATAAACGATTTTTGACCTGGAATATAGGAGTTGAACGATTTTAAGGTTAGATTGAATGTTTAGGATTTGAATAATCGATGGCTTTTTAATGTAAGATACTGTCAGTTAAGAAATCTGAAACGTAAGATTTATAGACAATTACGTTCAAGCACAACATGGGGCTCGTGGTCTAGCGGTTATGACG
>CAYYFC010000039.1:0-14092 GCA_964471215.1 uncultured archaeon
CTTCATAAGGGACTGGGGCGGGGAATATTTTGAACGATGAGGATCTCGTAATAAGGATAATTCATGCAATGCCATCCGTGAATATATTCTATCCGGATGCAACTTTTTCTTATACAGAAGCAATTAGAGAATACGATGCACTCCTCCTCTTGAAGGTAGTTCGAAAAGCGAGAGGCCGGACAGAATCGGAATATTATCCGATTCTTATAGAATTCGCCGGAAAATTGCACGAGGCCTCGAAGCTTATGGTAGACAGATTGTTGAATAATCCACAGGTAGTAATTTGCGGCTCGCAGGAATTATGCTCACAGATGAGGGAAATGCTTTCTTTTCACCATTTTATCCTTTCCGATCTAGGGTTCCTCGAGAAAAAATTGGATGATTTTGCCAAAAAATTTATTGAAGTTTACAAACATGTCGCTGAACATTTGAATTTATTTTGGTTTTCGTTAATATCGTTATCCGTAAACAATTTTAGGAAGATATTAGGGGATTTTGCGAGGCTTTCAAATGGTAACCTCTATTTAGACTACCTAAGTGAACTTGGGAGGCTTTATAAAAGCGTCCTTGATAGAGAAGAAAATATTGAACTTGTATTAGAGGATTTAAGTAGAATTGTCGAAAAAATTGAGGCGAATCAAAAGTCAACAAGCGAACTTACTCGAAAGATAGATAGATTTTTGCAGAAGGTCAAGAAAAGTAAACAAAAACGATTAACGATCATGATATATCCGCAGAGCATATTTATTCCAAAAAACATTAAAGATACTTCCGATACTTCCATTCTTCGGTTGAAAAATATGATTAAGATCCTAAAGATGTTAATTGATGCGATAAAAAATACGGACGGCATAGAATATGTCGATGCATTAATTATGTCAAACAGGAGAATTGAGAATTTATGCAACATCTTAGCAAAGGAACTATGTGGTTTAATTGACACAAAAACCGCCTATATAGATGAGAATGAAGACCCCTTAGTAAACACTTTAAAAGGTCTCATCACCACGGACGGTGATATTAATCTCCTAGTAGTGGTGTTGCAAGACTACAAGAAGGATCTTTTTGGGAAATCTCTAAGAAAAATAGTTGAGGATCTCAATAATAAGGGTAAAGGAGCGAATTTGGCGCTAATTATCATCCCCGAGGCCGTCTTTACAACGTCGAGAGGAGAGCAGACCAAGCGAATTATAGTCGTATCGGGAAACTTTCTCACAGGGATTTCCGCACGATATTCAGACAAGCTTGATATAAAATCCATGATGGAACTCATGTATCCACACGTTTTGTGGCTTGATACTGATGATCTTTATTTTATTACAAAGGCAAAGATTGTGTGGTGATAGAGTTGATATTTTATCCTCTTTGCACATTTTCTATATCATACCCATGGAAAAGTGATAACACATCTAAGGACTTGAGCAGAGCTTTGCAAAGCTTTTTGAGAGACCTGATAACTTATTTTAGCATGTTCGGTGTTTATCCGAGTATCAGGGACATAAACATACTATCGGGGATTCGTGGTTTAAAGATCACAATCGGTTATGTTAACTATTTAGATGAAGCCAGAAAAGTTATGATCCTCCGATTATTGGGTAGAGGTTCAGAGAGCCGTTCTAAGAGAGGTGATGAGTGGGGTTTTGATAGATTTGTGCATTTGATCCGCGAATGCGCACTTTCTTTAATTTCTCCCATAGCATGTGATATAATAACCGTAGGCGATAGTCGATACATGGAGTATACTCACCCGATGAAAATAAAACAAACCCACGAGGAATTGAAAAAAGTCATTAAAGCTATTGACAAAAGCAAATATGAAGAGCTATGCAGAAATTTCCCTCATTTAAAGATAGATGTTTCTAGAATATTGCTAGAGGATCAAGAGATCCGAAAGATTCTTGCATTTTCGATAATGGCCCTCCTAAGTGGCGCCCATAGAAACGGAATAGCAATCAGACAGGTGGCATCGCAATGGATTTTATGGAAAATCGCTGAAATTGTCAAAGACATTGCTTTGGCGAGTAAACGTGGTATTACATCAACAGGCATGGATGTAGGGATTCTGGGAACTAATGAGCTGCTAAAAATTCTCTATGCACTTATTGCTGATACCTATCTCTGGTTGAGTCATATAGGCATAATTAGGGTGAAATTCTATGGAGTAGAAACCCATTACAGTGTTGCTGCAGTCCCTTTGGCGACTTTATACCAATTCCTTAAAAGTAAAATCGAGCGCGACGGTAAAAGCAACTGGTGTGAGTTTTCGAGCATGTTAAAGAGTTTTCTTTCCAAAAGTCCTTCGTTTATGAATGAAATGTTTTCTTCTCTTTGTTGTTACTTGAAAATGTCGGCAAACAAGTGTAGTGGCGGGTGCATGGGTAACGACTTTTCTATGTACGCAGACATTATTGGGGAAATCGCAGGTAAAACGAAAGTTTTCTTACAAGAATTTTTCAAGGAATTTTTCAATAACAAGGACTTTTCAATTAGCTCAGATACATTACTTGGCAGATTTTCCTTTCTCACGGAAAAGATAAAGAGAGTATTTTCGGGCGAGAAGAAAAAGTTTAATGTTCTAATAACGACTGCAACTGAGCAGTACGGCCCCGCCCAAGCGTATTTGTTGCTAGAGTTACTAAACTCGTCAACTAAGAGAGGATCTTCCAGACTCATCGTTCTCTATACGCAGCTCTCCTATTGGAACCGATTACTAGTGGAAGACGCACTTCGATGCAGATATAGTACGGAGATTAAGGAGTGCACATTCGAGTATTACCCAATATCGCCGTCAAATCCGTATCTCACACTTGAAATCGTTAAAAAAATATTTTCATCATTAAAGGAGCAATGTGTACTTATGATACTCCAGGGTCAGCTAAACATAGTATTACCTGCTATTGCCGCGTGTAAGGACATGCCTGTTGATAGGTATCTCGTATTGGTTCTGTAAGATTAGATTAACGAAGGAAAATTGAGTAAAAGGACAATTAATTGCATGAAGTTACGAAAATGAGGCAGATGGATTTGTATTTTGGCAGAACAGAGGCTGCTCGAAGAACCAGAAGTCATCCTCTGCTAAAATGTGATTTATGCGGAGACTTCTACGAATTTCTATTACGAAAGTGAATCGAGTAGGAAAGGAGCGAGTTCTTATATTTTGAGATGTTGAAAGGATGTCCCCAAACTGCTCAGTATCTTATTTATTTCGTTTACAACTTCCCTGTATGCTGATGGTAATGTTCGCACAGTCATAGCCCTTCTCGGACCCGTGGTGCTCCACAGTAGTTCTTCTGGGAAATCGGTTGACTTTATCAATGTTATAAGCAGAACGTTCTCATTCAACGGTGAAAGTATGAGCGGTGACTTTCTTCTCGTATATTTCCCAACGAACTCATAACCTGTAAATCTTCCTTTCTGTTGCAACCACTTGAGATTTCCTCCGAATATGTTGATTTTCGCAATGTTCTTTCCGGATCCCGAACCCTTTCTTGGCAATCCTTCAATATACGACCCTATACTTCTTGCTTGTCTGGAACCTCTTATTGCAGGAATTCCCTGTAGATATTGCGGTAACGTTGGCAAATTTTTGGTAGCTAAATCATTCACCACTACCGGGTGAAATGTCGTTCTTAGGAACAACATATTTGAAAGATAGGTAATGTCCTCCAAAAGAGGGTCAGAAAGCGCAGCCTTTTGAACAGGTCTCTGAATTGCAAATATATCAACGGTTCCGGGGGCTAATGCAGGGAGATTAGGCAGGTTCTCCTCGCTATATTTGAGAGTCTTTGCTTTTAAACCAATACTTTCAATAAATTCCTTTACGGCTTCTCGCGCATTTTTTATCACCTCATCAAGCAGAGTTAGACAGTCATCGAGATCTTTGTATGAATTTAGGAGCCGAGTCAAGCCTTCGAGTCTTTCTATGTCCTCACGCCTATCCGTAGTTATGTTCTTTTTCAAATCCTCCAAGTTCATATTGAAGAAGAACGCACCGAATCCCCGTCTACTTCCCTTACCTAACCCCTCAAACGTTAATCCAAGAATCAATGAATACAGACCCGCAATTATATGTGTATAAACGCCGTTTAAGTCGATTGCGTTGACATAGATGTCCACTGTTGCATCAATGTAACAAAACATTTTTTCCAAAGGGTTTTTGAGGATTCTTTTAGCAAATTTTTGAAGTTGGACCTTAAGGGATTTTAAAGCGCTAGTATCAAGACTTCCGACACTACCTAGTTCTTTTATGGGTTGTGATTTCAATTGTTTCCTGAGAGACCCTAGTTCTTTCATGAAAATTAACTGTAGTCTTGGATGCCATGCTACCTGTGCTGCTATTTTTAGCTTATTATCAGCGACATGGGCCCCCGGGTATATTGTCGAAATAAGATTTTCTGCTGCACGAGTGGAATCTGTATTTAAATTCGCTACCTTAAAAGTAATCAGCGAGCTTTCGTTCGTCGACCCAAAGATTGAGCCTTGGGCTTTCAAAATGTCGTCCTCATTACCTTCTAAGAAGCCGGTAGCTAGTGCTCTTAACCACCACTCCGCGAGGGCCCTCAGTTCAGACACTCTAAATAGTTTATCATGAAGTTTTGTGTCGTACCATCCTAAGCTACAGGGAGTCAAACTTTTCAGATATAGTGTGCCTATTTTCTTCACCACTCCTCACCCCCCACCTCGAAACTCTTAATTCTGAAATATCCGTACCCAGAACTCGTTTTACCTCCAAGACCAATATTCGAGACTGCATTGCTGACTATATCTTTCAACAATTGTTCGAAGGTTTCCTCAGTTTTTATGTTCTTCAAAATTTCAATGCATTCCTTACACGATTTCTCGGCCGTAGAGGTGTCCGAGGACGATGATATTTTTTCCAGTATTACGGATAGAGACTCTGGATACGGTTGTTTCATCGCTTTACCAATTTCCTTTGAGATTCTATAATTCGGGTATACGAAGAATCTCATGATCATTTTTGGTGGAAGAGTTAGGAAGACAATAGGTGTAGGAGATACCTCGTGTTCCTTAAATGTCTTTTCTGTGAGCGAATAATGAGGAGATAGCACGTCAGGGTCAACCAAAGAACTTCCGGGCTCTGCGGATACAGGATATGCATCGGTTAAGCAGAACATAGAAATGTGAGCGGGAGGTTGAACAGCACCTGAGGGACTTCCAAATAACACATCTGTGATAAAACGTGCCATTTTTAGCGCTTTATCTAGTGCTAATTTTTGGGATGAAATTAATGTTTCTGTAAAGATGACGATTGATGAGTGTCTAAATACTCCTCTAAGGGAACTTGAGGAGATATAGGGCGCGTCAAGTACAGGATCCCAAGCAAGCCCGATTTCGTCTATTAGCCATCCCATCGGTCCAGATACGTCGATTATGACCCTGGACGTCGATTCTATATCTATCCGGACTACCGTTGAACTTAGCTTTTTCAAATGGTTCGAGAGTTCATCTAGGTATTTTTTACACCTATCAATAATAACATCCTTTTCGTGCGAAAGAATTTTTGATGATAGTTGGATGAGCAGATTTCTTTTCATGTCTTCTTTTTTCGTTCGTCCGCGCTCTATGGCTTCGTGTAAAAAGTGTCTGATATGAAGTTCTAAGATATTTGGCCTAGATGTTGTCAAAAATTACCCCTCCTCATAAGATTTCAGCAAATATTTCGCAATAATTGATAATCTTTGAATTTCTAGCACGGATGATAAGAATTTGTCCATAAAATCTTTTTTAACTGTGCTGAGAGGTACATTAACGCCTCCGGTGTCGATACTAAAGTCTTCGACTACGTCTTTCAACTCAGGTGTTTTAATAACTTCATTCATGAACCACTTACACACTTCTAGCACTTCACTATAACCTTTGCCCTTAGCATCTCCCTTTACTATAGTATAAAATGCTATTATTGGAAGCATACCCATTCTTCTAATTCTCTCTGGGAGAGACTCTGTTTTGCCGACGATCGCGCCCTCTAACGGCTTTTTGTTCAATTTAAAGGTATCTTTTAGTATAGTAATGAAATTGCTGAGAGTTATCGGTATTGAGGAGAGCGTCCTTACGCTTTTGCTTCTGATGCTCACGTTGACTTTTTCTATATCACTTCGAACAAAGTTTAGGTATACAATTCCTCTACTTTCGCTCTCATCGGCTCCTACGTGGACAGATAAGTTATCCAGTAGGTTTTGTAATACTTTTTCAAAATGTTCTATTGTGATTTCAGAACCTTCTATTCTCACGGAGGAAACAAATCCTTTACTCATCAATTGTGCAATTGTCGCTTTGACGTCGTTGCGCTCGATGCTCAATTTGATGCGTTCTGGTAGTTCTATTGAACCCACCAAGACAGATAGCTTGGGTATGTATTCGTCAAACCATGGGCCATGCTTTACGGTTTTGTTGTAGATGCCTAACTCATTGTCATCGAATCCTTTAAGGGCGATGCCGGGTTCCACTTTAAGCATTCGAGGCAATAATACTTTGAAAACATCATCTCTAACGATTGCACATGTCCAGCTATTACCGTATAGATCAGCAAGTAATTTTGAAAGTCCACTAAACTCTATTAGCTTCATCAAGGGAGATAAGTTATCTTTAACTGCCGAGAATGTGAACTCGTATCCGCAGTGGATCTCCTCTAAATTTTCTTTAGAAGGTACCAGAATTTCCTCCGGATCTAAGAAGGTGGCATTCAAGGCTATCTTTCCGAGGGCATCTGCTAAGTTTTTGAAACCCGCGCGTTCCGCTACGAGGGCGGCCCATGACACGAGCATGGGGGAAGATACGAGAATAGTTTTGTACTCTATTGCCGTTAATGGCAACATGATTGGATATAGATCTCCTAAAGAAAATATCCCAGCAGCCTCTTCGCTACCAAAGAGCACGTCTACCATTTTACCTGTATCGTCATATTTCGCATACAGGTAATTTCTAAGTGCACCCTTCACTTCTGATCCTC
Source organism: uncultured archaeon (assembly GCA_964471215.1). Lineage (GTDB taxonomy): Archaea > Halobacteriota > Archaeoglobi > Archaeoglobales > Archaeoglobaceae > Archaeoglobus_B. Next base: position 6,971 of record CAYYFC010000039.1, read on the forward strand.
TGATCACTGCTAATCCGAGGAAGTCCTTAGCAACTGGTCCATCAACTTCGCTAACCGGGGTCTGCATCTCTCCAGGTCTCACGTCAGTTACGCAGTATCCTGTTATCATGAAGGTCTTTCGCATTATCCCACCTCTGCTTCTAGTAGTCTAGCTAAGATATTGAGATATTCTATGCATAATGTCTCGGTTTGAAGCAACATCTCCGGGTATTGCGCACCTAAATTTGAGAAGTCTCTTAGTATTTCTGCTACATCGAGCAAATTACCTATGTGGGTCCACATCGGTGCCCATATCAGATAAGCACATATGCATTCCCATTGAGAAGCCTCGTCCAGTTCCTTGCTTTTTTCGACCTTCTTAAGCAATGAGTCTTTAAGTTGTTTCAGCAACTCATCCCTATTTTTCGGTTTTTGTGCTCCCCTGAAGAGCATGCTCTTTGCTTTGCTGAAGGCGAAGAGGAGAGTTCTGATAAGGCCCTGTGATAGTAGCATCGAGCATGCTCTTTTACACTTGTTACCTAATTCCTCTAGGCTCCTATCGTACTTCTCCGGAGAATTTCCTTCGGATAGCAGGCGTTGCCTTGTGTCTAATAGCACTTCTTTAAAGAATTTGTATGCGTTTGATAATATTTCCGCTTCAAGGTTCATTATGCTCCTCCCCATGGCCAAATTCTCACTCTACATTTTCCTCTGCCAGTGGTTTCGTCTCCTCCGAAGAATAGAGTATGCCAAGAGTTGCTTAGCATGTCAAGTATATGTCGCGTGCTCTCCACACCTCTTCTTTTCTCATCTTCAGGACTGAATATTAGCACTCTTCTGGCAGCGAGAACGGGTGAGAACATCAAGGTCCATGTTGGTAGGGCCTCTTCATTCCATAATCCCCCGGTCACGACGGTCTTTGTATCCGGAGTGATCCTTATTCTCCAAGTTCTCTCCAGGCCTCTTTCGCATATTGTCCTAAAGGTCTTATCCGAGACCAGCACGAGATTTGTTTCAGCATATCTCCTTATAACGTTGTATCCCGGTATCGAAGGTACTAACTCAGATATTCTCTTTGACAACTCTGTCAAAACGTCATTTTCTTCACATTCGATCGTTACCAATCCGTCGAGAAGATAAACCTTATTGTCGGTCGATTTAAGCATGGAGTTCTTTGTAATGAATGCCTTTTTGTCCCGAACGAATTCGTTATCGGCAAGTGCATTGGATAACATCTTGTCCGTTATTGCCTTAAAATCTTCGAGTATGCTCTTCTTTGGGGTTACAAAATCCCTCCAAGGAGATTTTTCAGTATCGCATGTTTCAAGGATGTCGCTTATCAGTGTTAAAAATCTCCCTAGGACATAGGGGCATGTTACGAATCCTAAGAACCCTATAGAGCTTTTTGCGGGGAACAGCAAGACATCAGCATTTTCTATAATAAGTAATCCGGCTCGTTGCTCTGCAGCTCCTGGCTCCGGTCCGAAGACCATGTCGATAATTCTACTACTTACATTTATTACCGAGAAGTAGCTTCGGAAGGTACCCTTAATGCTGGATCCGGGGCCTATTGGAAACCCGTGGACTCTGCTCCGCTGTATTGGTAGGTCTACTCCGGACACCTCCTCCCTCATTGCGCCGAAATGTAAAGGTGACTCCGTCCACAGCATCAAAATTCCCACAGCATCAAACGAGGAGGAAATCCACATCTGCTTCATTTATAGCACCCCCATCACCCAACTTCCTAAAATATTTGATTGCTGATTTGGATTTGGTAATGTAGGCTGATGCGGATTCGATAGGAGGGAACTTAAGCAGATATCGGGTGGGGGGATTGCATTGGTGGGCTTTAGGAAGAAAACTGATCCGGGAGAGACTCCCATTACGGTGCTTTTCACGGTTCCGCCCTCGAGGTAGAACCCGGAAACTATTTTCCTTTTGACAACTGCCGCTATTATTTTTGCCCGTAATCCTACCGCATTAAGCAGATCTCCCGACGGATAGTATGATGTTAGGTATCCTGCTGGGGTTGCATGGACAAATATTGCTGGTGTTAAGAGTACTATTTTGACAAGTTTATTTCCATCTGCGGATTTTTCTAAGTTTTCTTTCAGTTTCTTCCTCATATTATCATCGAGTAGAGCTGTTTCGACGGCTTTTATCCTCCTCCTATTCTCAGCCTTATTCAAGTCTACGACCTTTAGGTCCATGAATCTACCCTCTCCACCAACTCTAACGATCCTCTTTTCACCATTTGCCAACTCGCTTAATGCGCTTTTCACATTGTCTCTTTTTGGAAGGACAAATGCCACGAGTTCCCAACCGTCGTAAAATTGAAATGTCTTACGTACGTGGAATGTCCCACCTTCAGGATATATTTCTACAACTTTCCGGCTCCTTAACATTTTTATTCCAGGTTCTTCTACAAATACCCCGACATTTCCCTCTATTTCGGTAAATCTCTCTATTATATCCCCGTTAACTAGGTATTTCCAGAAATCGGTAAAGGACACAAGATCTCCATCCGGCCTCTCATCCTCCCTAATTGTTAGCCCAACTGGCATATCACTTTCAATACTACATGCAAATCTCCTAAGACTTTCCGATAAGACCTTAATTCTTGACTTTCTCTCCAGACTTTTTATGCATGAGTCTGCAGGTGCCGGATAATAGACCCGAAGTCCATCATCATCTCTTTTTGCCAAGTAAGGCCCTATGATTCCAAATTCCCCCGGTTCGTACCCCGTTGTAGATACGTTTATTCCCTCTTCTCTAAGCATTGTTCTAAGCATTCCCGAAATGGTGGTAGGCGGTGGAGGCGGTGGCGAACTTTCAGCTCTCATTCCTATAAGGAATGGCATTTCCTTTCTGAAGAAGTATGTTGTTCCTTTTCTTGGAATGAGTTCGATCATATACAGTTGTGGTGCCGTGCTCATTACTTCCACCTCAACGTGCAATTTGAGAAACATTCGTGCAGAATATCTGCAAGCTTGGATAATTCATATGGAAGGTAAACTTCGCTCTTTTTAGTCCCTCCCGCGGGAATTCTCGCTACTATTCTCAGTTTTTCCAGTTTTAGAATCTCTTCTACAGTCCTCTCGAGAAACTCTCTTGCCTCTTCCTTGACGTCCTTTCTCCTCATTTCTCTCTTAATCAACATTTTTATTGGAACTCTCAGATATTCCTTTTCCGCCAATGCGCACTCTTGAGTGAGTTCCATTAACGTTGTAATTACCCGTCTAGGAGCCTTTTGTGCTATAACTCCCCTCGCAATCTGGTATGCTAACAAGATAGGGGCTACTATCGTGGTGCTATCCTTTTTAGAGATTGAAACTCCTATAAATTCGGGCGATTCTGGCCTACCGATGGCATTAATTATCATTTCTGGCGTTGATCTCAACTTCTTAAAGAGTTCCTCAGCCCCCTCCGGGGTGGGTTGCTGATTCCTCGAGAAATTATCGAGAGTTTTGATGGCTTTAATATCGGAAAGATCGGCAAAGTGCCTTATGGGAATTATGAATTCATCATCCGATTTTTCTCTTAAGGTTGTTTGAATGAGCACGTTTGGAATCGCATTTGCCGACCTCAATACTGCTCCTCTCGATACCAATGCTACCGACAATCCGTCTTTTAATTTTCGTCTTTCGCCTGGTCTACTTATACCCTTACTTCTCATATCTTCTATCTCGAGAGATTGTTGAGCCACATAGCGTAGATGGGCCTTTATGTCTGCTAACACAACTCCCAGACTCATAGTTGCTCTGTATCCCATGCCCGGCACGTAAATTTCTATAAGCCATCTCTTAGGCCTTTTAGCTTCTTTGGAGGAGCGTTCAAACTCGAATTTTTCAAGGGAGGCTTCCCTCGAGAAATACAACCTTATGAACATGTATGCGAACATCCAAGATTCGGGAGGCATCAGCGCAAGTGTATCGTCTCCACCTGAATATATGACGAAGCCTCCGAACGCCTCTATTATTTTGGGAAATACGAGGAATGCATTTACCGTTAGAGCGAATGACATTGTATGGAACAATACCGGAGCTAAGGGTCTTTTGCCCTTTAGTAACTTTATGAAGTCGTCGCCCTGAGAGATCGCCCTTATTAGGGATGTACCCGAATAAAATAGCGCTGATGGGGGAAATATTTCCCCACGCAACCATTCTCCGATGGAATCCCCATCCCCTCTCATCAGCACGAATCTCTGCGATGGACGGGTCGCCAGCGGTAGGAATATCGATTCTCCGAAGAAATCAACTGTGGGGTCGAAGGTTATGTTAAGAACCCTCTTTATATGAGATTTTAGGACTTCCTCTACACATTTGGCAAACTCCGCCTTCCCTTCATTACTTCTAAACATTTCTTCTAGACGATTGAAGACGTCACTTTCCAATTCTTGGTGAAAGCGGACGATGCTCTCTGCTAACCGTTTTAATTCCTCATCACTATATCTGGACCTTCTTGACAATCTCTCTCTTTCTATTAATGTCAGAGCCTCCTCTAGGATTAATAATTCGCTGGGCAGAAACGCTAGAAAGAACGTATTCATGTACTCCTTTCCGTTCAACATACCTTTTCTTAAGCAATCCTCTAATTCCTGTACTAGATTTTCGAACAGAGAATTTCTTCTCCGGTATTTGTTACATACCCTATCGAGAATGTCATTCCATCGCTCTTCACGCAAATACACCCGTGATAAACGTAAGATCTTCTTTAAGTCATCCTGATATTTGCTGAAAAGCTCGGATATTTTGCTTAGAAGCTTCTTCACCTCCGCAGAGTATTTTTCACAGCGCTTGATGCCCGCAATTACGGTCGATAGAAATGTCGCTCTAAACCATGCGGTGGCCGCATCGGAGGTTGACGGATATTCCGCTAGTTTTATTTCTTTGGAAGTTTCGGGAGGTATCCCCGTGGCCTCAATGAAGGGATCCACCGTATCTTCCCAGCGCATTGAGATTCTTTTTACCATGCATAAGGCGCATAATCTCTCATTTTCTTCTACAACACCTGCTTCTACCAAATTGTTCCAGCAATTGTTGCTAATCCTCAGGATTTCTCTGAGTCCACAAAGCGTACATCTGTTTCTTGGAGATGTCTCCGGTTCAGCATCCATTTGTCTGGTATCTACTGATGCTATCGATTGCAGTGATGCTTCAATGCAGTTTTCTACGATAAAGAAATTATCGAACGAATCCCCAGGATCATAAGAATACTCGAGAGCACCCTTATCTTTCAATGAAATTAGTAAAGATCTCACCTTATCGAGTCTTTTACCGCCTAAAATCTTTGCCACTTCTAATATTTCATTAAAACTCATACCCATGTTTGCCCCAAACACATAAACCCTAGGCTTAAAAACCCTCTTTAGATCTAGTTGCTTGCTTATCTGGTCTCTCAAATCAGACGGTATTTGGTCGATTTCGCAACGACTCTTCAGGAATCTTATCAGCATTGATTGCAGGCAGTTCGACATGCTTTCCAAAGCACTTTCCACTAGTTTCTTGAGTTCTTTTGGATCAATACTTGAAACTTTTTGCACATCTTCACCCTTCACCGGAGGAATAACTATCAGGGCAGAGTTGGGAACCGTGGGATAGAGCAGTGAGTGAGGATCCCGTATCTTCTTAAACACATATACCTCACAAAGGGGAGTCCACACAAGCCAAGGGTATATAACTTGCACAATGCCAAATCTTTCGATAAACTCCCTCAGAACCCTGAACATTATTAATGAACTCAGATAACTACCTGACCACAGATCGTGCGTCGTTCTAGCAATGGAAATGAATTCTTGAACTCCTCCAATCTCCAATCTGACAAAATATATTTTCAAGGGAGTGGCATTCGGGTACGAAAATGCCGATGTCACCATTAGGTGAGACAGTTGAAGGGATCCAGGAATCCTCGTATCCTCGGGCAAAAATATCAATTTTTGTGCAAAGGATCTGCTTATTTCAGAATATATTTCATAGTAGCACGGAACAAGAAACCATACAATATCATTAAAGTCCTCCACCGAAGCACTTCCTTCGAGTACCCTGTCTAGGCATTTTTTTCCAAGTGTGCTCGACTCGGGGGGAATTCCCTTACTGGCTAGGTATTTTATGCTCGTCGGAACCTTGAAAATGTCACTTAGATTTACACCGGACAACGGATGAATCATCCAAAGGTTCCTTTCTACGGAACCCTTGGGAATCCATATCCTGTTAACTGCAGATGCCTTCAAATCGGGTTCTCTGACGTTAGAGTGAACGTGGTGATTCTCAATATCGCTTAATATCACCGACGTATTTACATTAAAAACGTTTTTAGCGATTGTTTTTGCGTCGATTGCATGTGTATCGTCGAATATTCTTAGTACTTTGTCAAGTGGATCGTGAAGGATACCCGATATTTTTGAATCCCAATATCCCATCGTACTCAATTATACACAGGCCCCCGTCCCCATGACCAAACTAGCAAGATATAACATGATTATCAAACCGCAGTCATCCTAATATCACGTTAAATAGTATTTATCATTTACGGATTGCTTTACTATGGTCGTTCATTTCGAGAATAATCGATTAAAAACATGCCAAAATTGTTTTCCGAAATTAGAAAAATAGTACTATGTTCTTATATTTGTCTAATCCATCTTGGCGATACTTCAAGTGATAACATTGCGTTACTTGTGTTGCTTCGGCAAATATTGGGATAGGAGATAAAGATCTCAAGTATAGCATTTATATCGGTTAATAAGTTGATATTTCGCACAAAAGCAAATTGCCGTTAACGATAAGCAACAGTAACTTCAGAGATATCAAAGTAGAGGCCTACTTGGAATAAGATCCCTTAAGAAGTGATCATAAAAGGAGTTACGCGAGAGAATGCGGAAAAATAAAAGTCTTTAGTTAGGGCGATCTTTATGGAACTAACCACCCAAGGTCTGAACTTTAAAGATGTTAGTGAAATATTTGTCAAAACGGCTTGGAAATTCCTAAAGAGGGCCGAAGAGTATCTCACTAAAGGGGATCTCAGGCAGGCGTCTGAGAAGATATGGAGTGCGGTTGCACTAGCAACTAAGGCCCACGCATACGCCAAAGAGGGCAGGGGGCTTGCCAGTCATGAGGAGATCAGGGAGTATAAGGACAGAATTGC
>CAYYFC010000040.1:0-1911 GCA_964471215.1 uncultured archaeon
CCCGTGACGAGGGAAGATGCGAAGGAGATGATAAAGAGCATTAAGGGTTTCAAAATCTTGAGCGGTTATAGGGGTTTTAAAGGAGATATTGAGGCTTTGATAAATCTAATAGTTAAGCTAAACGAGATCGTTGAGAAAGAGGACATTATCGAGATGGATCTCAATCCAGTTTTCGTTTACGAAAGGGGATACGCGGTTGCCGATGCGAGGATAATTAAAGGAAAAAGAAAAAGATTCGACTATAAGATCGATAATCTCGAAAGATTGGTTTATCCAAAGAGTGTTGCCGTAATCGGTGCTTCAAGAACAGAGGGAAAGCCGGGTTACAATATCGTATTAAACCTGAAAAGATACTTTAAGGGAGAGATATATCCAGTTAATCCAAAAGCAGACGAAATACTTGGTCTCAAATGCTACCGTAGTATCTTAGACGTCCCAAAAGAGATCGATCTTGCAATTATTGCAGTTCCCGCTCCTTTTGTTCCTCGAGTGATGAGAGAATGTGCCAAAAAGGGTGTGAAGGGTGTCGTAATCATCAGTGCGGGATTTAGCGAGGAGGGGGAGGAAGGGAAAAAATACGAAGAAGAAGTCCTTAGAATTGCAAGAAAGCACGGTATAAGAATTTTTGGACCTAATACTACTGGAATAATGAACATTGATAACGGTTTAATCTCATCTTTCGTAGTTCTTCCCGAGATAAAGAAGGGGTCGATCAGCATAATAGCCCAAACTGGTCTATTTTTGGGAATCCTCATGAAGCATATTCTGACAAATCATCCGGGTATTGGATTTAGTAAAATCTTTGGAATGGGAAATAAAATAGATGTAGACGATTACGAAGTTCTGCATTACCTATCAAAGGATGATAAAACAAGGGTTATCGGAATATACATGGAGGGCATCAGAAACGGAAGAGCATTCTATGATATAGCCAAGAAATTGGATAAGGTCGTTATCGTATTTAAGAGCGGAGGAACAGAATATGGAAGAAAGGCGGCATTAAGCCATACAGCTTCGATATGCGGAGACGACGATGTTTTCAATGCAGTATGTGAACAGGCAAATATCATACGAGTTTACAGTTTCGAGGAGCTACTCGATGTGGCAAAAGCAGTGTCTTTCCAGCCTCTCCCACAGGGTGATCGCATTGCCATCATCCACTATACGGGTTCAGGATGCGTTCAGGGCGCTGATGCAGCTTATCTAAACGGTTTGAAGATCTTGGACTTCAATGAAAAGACTGTGGAAAGGATTAGAGAGGTCACGCCCGAATGGCATCGCATAAATAATCCGCTCGATCTCTGGCCAATGGTCGAGTATTATGGGTTAGAAGCGTATGATGTTGCGATAGAGGCTGTTCTTGCAGATGAAAATGTCGATTCTCTTGTGGTATCCGTTCCTGCAAGTAAAAGGTGGGGTAATCTTATATATCGCCCCGATTTTGAGAGATTGAAGAAGTTCAAAAAACCTCTCTTCTTTGTTATAGAAGGCCCGAGAGATCTCGTTTTTGATCTTAAAAACGAATACGAGCTTAACGAATTTCCAGTTTACCGTGATGTCATCACAGCTGTTAACGTTCTTGGAAAGATTACAAAATGGAGTCTTCGTAGAGAGAAAACTTATAGCTCGGGATGAGTGTGAAACAGATAGATTATATAACACTAAGCGGCCCGCCAGTAGTGTAATTCGAAAATTGATGATTTGATATCTTTCTTTCCCTAATTGAGATAAACTCTTCTCATAAGTGTTCCAGAGTATATCAAGATATCACTCATAACTGTAACCCCCTTTTTATCGATAGCAGTTACAAAAACACATGTTGTATATGTATAGATTATAAATTGATCAAGTAAACTTTTGTTAACTTTCACGAACTCGATTGGTAATCTTTTTCACAGTTGTTATAGCTTT
>CAYYFC010000040.1:2011-12988 GCA_964471215.1 uncultured archaeon
TTGTTATAGCTTTATTAGCCAGACTATCTTGCGACTATATAATAAACTTCTCCTAAATCCGATTTTTCTCAGAGAATTCGACCTATGAAAAGACTAAGCTCAAAGAACTTGCAATAAAAGTCTCCGTTAGCTTGCATTTCTCAGATTCACCCTACAGCTTTTTGAGAGAAGATATGACTACTCATTACTATTTTAATAATCTTCTTAACACAATTCATAACTCAGCTTTAGATAAAAATGTGCTAATCAGTATCTATAACTTCTTTGCAGCAGAATATTTAGTGAGTTGTCGTTTTGCAAACACCTCTAAAGTTAGTCTTGTATAGCTATTTTTGTCTTACTGAAATCATCATAGATTACAATTAAAAATTATATTTGTATTTAAATTTAAATTATAGGTAAAATATATATTAATTCTCCATCATTAATTATTTTTACTTCTACTCCGTAAACCCATCTTATATTATCTGGAGTCAGAACCGAAATAGGATCACCAGCGGCAAATATTCTGCCTTCTAACATCATAACCACCTTATCTGCATATCTTGCGGCTAAGTTTAAGTCGTGTATTGCTATGACTGCAGTGATTCCCTTCTCTTTGACGATATTTTTGATAATCTTCATCACTTCGAGTTGATGTTTTATGTCAAGATTTGAGGTTGGTTCATCGAACAATAGAATTTCAGGCTCCTGAGCCAAAGCCCTCGCAATCAGAACCTTTTGCTGTTGACCACCGCTTAACTCATTGAAATCCCGCATAGCGATATCCTCAATGTTTAATAGCCTAAGAACTTCAAGAACTTTTTCGATATCCCTCTTACTACATCTCCAGCTTATGTATGGCCTCCTCCCCATCAAAACAACTTCGAAAACTGTAGCCGGAAATGACTGTTTAGCTACCTGCGGAACATATCCTACGGCCTTTGCAATTTCGATTTGGCTAATATCTTTTATATCTTTTCCATCGATCATTATCACACCCTTCTTAGGTTTTAGAATCCTGTTTATGCACTTAAGTAACGTCGACTTTCCTGACCCGTTTGGACCCACAATCGCAACTACCTCAGATTCGTGGATGTCCAATGTCACATCTTTAAGAGCTAAAATGCTGTTGTATCTGAACTCTAAACCTCTTATCCTGATCCTCATGCTACCAGTACTCCTTTTTCCTCCTTATGAGCAGATACAAGAACATGGGACCTCCAAGGCAGTTTGTAACAACTCCCACCGGAAGAATCACCGGTGCTAAGATGGTCCTTGCAATGGTATCGCAGGTGAGTAGTAAAGCTCCTCCGAAAATAGCTGAAGCTGGAAGCAGGTATCTGTGGTCTCCTCCTATGATCATCCTGCATATGTGTGGGGCTACCAAGCATATGAAACCTATCGTACCAGTGAAGCTTATTATGGATGCAGTTAAAAATGCAGAAACAAGCATAACAAATCTCCTCACTCTTTCTGGATTCACTCCCAAGCTCTTGGCTACCTCATCTCCGGCTATCAACATCACGTTAACATCCCATGTTTTCCACATCAGCAGGGCGAAGCAGATTAGGAGGGATGAGAATATCAGAAGTATTACGTCCCACGAGGCTCTCCCCAAATCGCCAACCATCCAGAAGTATGCCGATTTTACAGCTTCTGGCTCAGCAAAGTACATGAGTATGGTCGTTATTGCACTGAAAATGTACATCATTGCAATCCCGGCCAGTATCATCGTTTCGGGAGTAGAACCTCTAAATCGGGCTAGGGTAAGTATAACAAAGGTAGGTATTAGAGAGAAGAGGAATGCGTTGCCTACTATCACATATTTGCCCGCAAATATACCCTTTGAAAGTATTATCGCAATTGCAGCCCCGAGTCCTGCGGCAGAGGAGATCCCCAAAGTGTAGGGGGTTGCGAGCGGATTCCTTAAAATCCCCTGAGTCATCGCCCCAGCCGAAGCTAATCCAGCTCCAGCGATTATTGCCAGAATTATTCTCGGCATTCTTAAATTCCACACTATCGACTCTTTCGTATTTTCGGGATGACTGATCAGGCATTTCAGCACTATCGAATACACTTCTGGAATTGAAATTGGATACGAGCCGAGCGTTGCGGATATCCCAGTAACAACGATCGTTAAAATTAAAGTAAAAATTATAAAAATAATTTTTCTTCCTATGTATCTTTCGTACTCTCCAATCAGATCAATCATCACCATGTGGGATATACGAAACATCCGTGTTCACTTACGTTATAGTTAATATGTAAGAAGTCGTCGATGTATTCTTGGAAAATCTTCTCGGGATTCACATCGTCGAATCTGTCTGAGTAAAGCCATTTCGCAACTGTAACGAGTGCAACTGGGAATGAAGGAGCGGTTGCTAGATCGGCGGAGATAACGTAGACTTTTCCGTTTTTCACAGCAGGCACATTTTCAAATCCCGGTGTGCTTACAATCTTCTCATACTCCATTTTCATACCGCTGATATCATCGGTTTCATAGCCACCGGCGTAGCTCCAAGCTATAATGACATCCGGCGCCCAAACCAATACCTGCTCAGGATCGACATCGAAGTATCCTTTTCTTTCCTTCAGAACGTTATCACCTCCAGCCATGACCGAAAGGTCGTAAAGTCCCGTTCCTTCACCGAAAGCCCTTAAAGGTTTTTTAGCCGAGCAGGTGTAAACCTTAACCATCTTTTCTGGGATTCTTGACTTCACGAGATCCTCAATCTTCTCAAACCATTCGATGTATCTGCTCGCGTTTTCCTCCTTATCGAGTAAGTAACCCAACTTTTTGAACTCTTCAACCATAGTGCTACCTCTATAAAAGTCGAGTCTGATTACGGTTATGTTGGTATGGAGGAGCTTAAGCTTCTCTTCAAGCTTACTCGGATCAGGCCACCTAACGTAAGCTATAACGACATCTGGATGCAGTTTAACTAGGGCCTCTATATCGGGATCGCACCACCTACCCACGGATGGCAATTTGCTCAGCTCTGGGAATTGCTTCCTTGCATCTTTCGTATATTTGCTAACTCCAACGACCTTATCCTTAGCTCCCAGTATAACCAACGCTTCAGCGGCATCGCTTGTTAACGCCACTATTCTCTTTATCGGCTTGTATATCGTTACCGTTCTATTTGCTGAATCCACGATCGTTTTGGGCTTTCCGTTCCAGTAAACGTAAACGTAAGATGCATCTCTAATCTCGTCCAAACTCAACTTGGAATTTCCAAGCATGTAGTTCAGGATAGTATTTACAAGCTCGTCCTTGGTTATCTTGCCATCATTAAACAAGCTCATGTAATTGCTGGCATTTGCCAGCCCCATAGATGCGATTAACAGTATTGAAACGAGCAAAACATTTCTCATTTCAGCCACCTCCAAGTTGCGATCAAAAGAACAGATACCAAAGCTGTTGCAAACTCAAAACCGGGTATCGGTTTCTGTGTTGGTGTAGCTTTAGCTGGAGTGGTTGTCGTAGCTACAGTGGGCGTCGTAACCGTTGGTGTTGCGGTTGTCCGAGTTGCTGTTACCTTACCTACGGAAATCATCGCTTTAAGTTTACCCTCCCCTCCGTTTAGCATGTCTATCCATTTTCCCCCGAATGTAAACGTTCCTTCACGTGATGGAGCTTTAAACGTGCACATAGCTTTAGTGTTGTTGATAATGGCTATCGCCACCCTACAATCCGAAACCTTATACGGTTCCGAACAGTTTACAAGCTTAAATTCTTCTGGGAAATTTATAATAACGCCAATGATAATTGACGGGCTTTTATTTACCTCAACAGAAACATTAAACACCTCGTTAGGTGAGACGATTTTTGGTACTTTTATAGCTACGGACGCATTGGCGACTGACAAGCTTAACCCGAGTATAAGTAATGTTAGATGGATTTGCAGTCTCATGATCCTTGCTATCTATTAAGCAATATTAAGTTTTCCCTAAAATTTATGATGATACAATATCGATAAGTTTATAATATAACAAGTTATCGTACTCATTGGTGATATGATATGAAAAAATGGATATTTATAGGTGTAGTAATGTGCAATATAGTGATAGTAGTGTTAACTGTGAATGCCTTTTCGAATACAGAAAACAACGACATAATTCTCAGCCCAGGTGGAATGTTTATAGCTGCACATGCTAAGGACATAACCTTTTACAACGGCAGTGCAAAAAACTGTTGGTTTAGAATCAGCGGAGCGGACTGGATATACTCGAATGGGACGATACTGTTTAAAAGAACGAGCGACATAGTGATACAAGCACCGAGAGACTTAAAGGGAACGGTTTGGATATGCACGAAGAGGGGATGGAATCCTTTGGGATGTAGGACTGAATACTATAGGGATAGTGGATATTGCTACATAACCTCTTTAAAGTATGGTAAAGCGGAAATTCCGGCCGCAAAACTGATTCCAGGAGAGGAGTACACTTTGATCGTTGAATTACTGGATTCTTCGTACTTATTTAGATATGAGAATACGGAAAGGGATCACTGGATGAAAATCGACGATCCTGACACATTCGATAGGGTTGAGGTGTTCGGTTATGGTCCCATACAGAGAGTATCGTTTAAGATCGTTATCGTAGAGGAGTAATTGTCTTAACTTTTAATAAAATTATTTCTGAATATAGTAACAAGTAATGCTTAAATAACAAGTGGTATCAAGTGGTCATATGCGTTTAAGCTTTGTGATAGGTTATGGTGCACAGATGATTCCTCTAATGCTTAAAGTTTTAAAAGAAGAGTCAAAGGAGTACGGTTTCGGCTATATTGTTACTAATGATAGATTTAGTGATAGATTCATTGAGGATATCAAAGATAGCGATGTTATATTTATTCATTCCTACGAGCTGCCCGATTCAGTTGAAAAGGCTATAAGAGAATCTAAAGCTAAAATAGTTGTATCTAGTACAGACAATTTTTTACATCTTACAAGAGGTTTGCCAGATGTTTTAAATAAAGCTATTAAATATTTTAAGATTGGCGGTGAGGAGAATCTAAGAAACTTGGTCAAGTTCTTACTCAAGAGTATTGGGATTAATGTCGAAGTTAAAGATGTAGAAGAAATTCCTTGGCACGGAATTTATCATCCCAAGCTTGGATTTTTTAAAAGCACTAGGGAATATCTAGATGCTTATAAGCTGAGACCCCTTGTTGGAGTTATTTTTCATAGAACCCACTGGCTCTACGGAAATCTTAAGCTCCTTAACGTAATCGTAGAAGCGTTTGAAGATGAAGGCTTGGGTGTTCTGCCTGTCTTCACTTACGGCTGGAGAGATGAACTGCTGAATACCCCTTCGAAGGAAGATACGATTAGAGAATTCTTTATCGTAGATGGAAAGCCAGTTGTTAATGCGGTGCTCAACTTAACATACTTCTTTTTACTCGATCACAGGAGATGGGATAAAGAAAACAGATTTAAAGAGGTCACTGGCTTGGAATTGTTAAAGAAATTAAACGTTCCTATAATTCAGCCGTGCTTTTCATCCTCTCAAAGCGTTTCTGAATGGACTGAAAATCCACAGGGATTGGATTACATGTCTCAGGTCTGGAGTATAATCATGCCCGAAGTTGACGGGCTAGTTGAGCCGATATACATCGCCGGATCGAGGATTGATGATAACGGTGCAAAGTCCTTCGAGCCATACAAGGAACATGCGAGGTATTTGGCGAGGAGGATAAGGATGTGGATTGAGCTCAGAAAGAAAAAGCCTGAAGAAAGGAAAATTGCGATCGTTCTAATAAATCCGCCGTGCAAAGGACTGGAAGCAAGCGTTGCGGTTGGAGTGGGTTTGGATGTTCCGGAAAGCGTTGCAAGGCTTCTAAATAGGCTTAAAAAGCTTGGTTACAAAGTGGAAAATCCTCCAAAAGATGGAAAAGAACTGATGAAACTTATACTGGAAAGAAAGGCTATAAGCGAGTTTAGGTGGACATCAGTTGAGGAGATAGTTGCAAAAGGAGGAGCGGTCGATTTTGTCGATTTAGAGACTTACATTGAGTGGTTTAACGAATTACCAGAGAAAGCTAGAGAGGAGATGGTTAAGGAATGGGGCAATCCTGAAGATGTTTTAAGGAATAGTCGTAAGGAATTTGCCGGAATGGTCTATAACGGAAAATTCGTAATCCCTGGCTTGCTGTTTGGAAATGTCTTCATAACTCCACAGCCCAAGTTTGGCTGTGCTGGGGCAGGATGTGATGGTAGAATTTGTAAGATTTTGCACAATCCGACGATTCCGCCTCCTCATCAATGGCTTGCCGTTTATAGATGGATTACTCGAAGGTTTAAAGCGGATGTTGTAATTCACTTTGGAACTCACGGCTATTTAGAGTTCAGACCCGGCAAGGGGGTTGGATTATCTGTTAACTGTTGGCCCGAGATCAGCATTGACGATATTCCACATGTTTACGTCTACAACGTCTCAAATCCGATGGAAGGCGTTATAGCCAAGAGAAGGAGCTATGCTGTAATAGTGGATCACATATATCCGCCTATGGCCATGGCTGATATTTTGGATGAGATAGATTCCCTTTTAGCTCAGTATTTCAAAGCCAAGCAGTTGGGAGATTTTGAAAGGGCAGAGATAATCTATAAGGATTTGATTGAAAAAGCGAAGAAGAATAATATTCCAATTAAGAGTAATGAGCCAGAAAGAGTGGTTGAAGAAATACACAGATACATCGATGCCGTTAGAAATACCCAAATAGAGATGGGTTTGCATGTCTTTGCTAATCCTCGCTTGGATAAGCTTGCGGAATATGTCGCAATGATTATGGCAAACGACACTCACGAATACCCTTCGATAAGGAGAATTATAGCTGGATATCTTGGATTAGATTATGACAAAATGAAATCTAAGCCGAATGAGGTCAACAAGTTTGGATTAACCAATTCTGAAACTCTAAAGCTTCTGCATAAGATCGTAGTCAAGACGATAAACGATCTACTCAAAGTTGGTAGCGATTCGGATGATACGATCCTCGAACTTCTGAATAAGAATATCTCCGAGATTTTGGGAGGTGACATTTATGCTTAAGCTTACAAGGAATAAAACTGAAGCTAAAGAAGTTATCTCAGCTTTTAAGAAGGCTTTAGAAATTGCTAACAAAATTAAAGAATGCAAAAATGAGTTCAATGGTTTCGTTAAGGCTATAGGTGGAGAATTCGTTGAACCAGCTCCATCTGGCTCACTGACGAGAGGTAAGATTGAAATTTTGCCTACTGGCAGAAATTTCTTTGCAGTTGATCCTACTTCTCTTCCAACCAAATCGGCTTGGAAGATTGGAGTAGAGACAGCAAACAAGCTGTTGAAGTATTATTTGGAGAAGCATGGAAGGTATCCTGAAACTGTTGGAGAGTGGCTTTGGAGCGTAGATGCGTACAAAGCTGATGGTGAGCAAATCGCTCAGATTCTATACCTTCTGGGCGTTAGACCGGTTTGGGTAAATGGTGTCGTTAAAGGTTTGGAGATCATTCCGCTTGAGGAGCTTAAGCGTCCTCGTATTGATGTGGTAGTGAGGATCAGCGGTATAGTTAGAGACACACTGCCGAATTACATCTACATGGTCGATGAAGCCGTTGCTAAGGTTGCGAACCTGGATGAACCTTTGGAGATGAACTACGTCAGGAAGCACTTCTTAGAGCACGTATCAAAGCTTAAGGATGAGGAATTAGCTTTGTGTAGGGTTTTCGGCTCTCCACCCAGTAGTTACGGGGCTGGAGTAAGCTATGCAGTGGAGGCTTCAGCTTGGCAGAACGATGAGGATTTAGCTAAAACTTGGGTTCAATGGAGCGGATACGCATACACCCGCAAGCACTTCGGCAAGGAAGCGTTTGAAAGTCTGATCTTGAATTTAAAGAATGTGGATATAGTAACGAGAAATCATGTAAGTGATGAGCACGATATATTCAACTGCTGTTGCTATTTCTCGTATCATGGTGGGTTTTACAACGCTGTTAAAAGCCTAGGTAAGAAGTCAGAGATCGTTGTTGTAGATACAAAGGATATCAATTCCATGAATGTAAGAAGCATGAAAGATGAAATAGAGAGAATCGTTAGAGCAAAGCTTCTCAACCCTGTTTGGATTTCTGAAATGAAAAAACATGGCTACAGAGGTGCTAATGAATTCTCCAAGAAGATTCTGCATTTATACGGTTGGTCTGCTACGACGAAGCTCGTTGATAAATGGGTTTTTGATGAGATTGCGAAGATTTATGTGCTGGATGAAGAGATGAGAAGATGGTTTGAGGAGAATAACATCTATGCAGTTGAGGAGATTGCAAGGCGCTTAATCGAAGCTTACGAAAGAAAACTCTGGAAAGCAGATGTAGAACTGATAGAGAAGTTGAGAGAAGCTTATGCCGAAATAGAAGGAATTTTGGAAGATGAAATTGCTGGAGATGTTCAGGGAGGAGCAATTAAGATCTATACAATGGACAATGTGGAAAATTGGGAGTTAAATGCTAAAAAGGTGATAAAAGTATGGAAGAAACTAAAAGGATAGTTTTTCCTTTTACAGCAATAGTAGGGCAAGAGAAGGCCAAATTGGCTTTACTCTGCAATGCAGTAAATCCGGCAATTGGAGGAGTTTTGTTGAGTGGTGATAAGGGAACTGGGAAATCGACTATGGTCAGAGCGCTTGCAGATGTCTTGCCGGAAATAGAAGTTGTAAAAGGCTGCCCGTTCAACTGCAACCCTTACAACGAGCTTGAGATGTGTGAGGTTTGCAGGGAAAAGGCGAGGAATGGAGAGATAGAGGTCGAAAGAAGAAAAATGAGAGTAGTGGATCTACCTTTGAGCGTTAGCGTGGATAGGCTCGTAGGAACAATAGACATCGAGAAAGCGCTTAAAGAAGGAATAAAAGCTTTACAGCCAGGTATATTGGCTGAAGCTAATAGAAACATCCTCTATATCGATGAGGTAAACCTTCTGGATGACTACATAGCGGATATTTTGCTTGATGCTGCCGCGATGGGTTGGAATGTTATCGAAAGGGAGAGCGTGAGCTTGAGACATCCCTCTCGCTTCATTTTAGTCGGTAGCATGAATCCAGAGGAAGGGGAGCTCAGACCACAAATTTTGGATAGGTTTGGTCTTTACGTTCAAATCGAGGCTGTTAAAGACGTTGAGCAGAGGATGGAGATCGTTAGAAGGGTTGAGGAGTTTCAAGCTGATCCCATAGCCTTTAGAAAAAAATTTGAAAAAGAACAGAGAAAGCTTAGAGAGAGGATTGAAAGGGCGAGAGAGATCGTTAACAGAGTTGAGATAGATGAAGATCTGCTGAAGCTTTTGGTTAAGACGATTGTAGAGATGGGAATTAAAACCCATAGAGCAGAGATAGTCACAATTAGAACGGCAAAAGCCATCGCCGCTTTGGATGGAAGAAAGAGGGTTAGCTTTGAAGATTTGAAGAAAGCTATGGAATTGGCTTTGCCTCACAGGCTTAAGGATAAGCCGTTCGAATCAATTAAGCCTCCTGATATTTCAAATAGTGATAGCAAGGATAGCAAGGGAAATGAAAGTGATAGCAAAAGAAATAACCATAAGCACGGGCATAACTCATCGCACACAAAGGCGGATATTAATTTAGGCATAGGTAACTCCAGTGCAGATACTGGAATAAGCGACGTAAACATCGATATGCCTAAGGGAGAAGATTTCAAAGCTGAAAGATCATTTAGGGGTTCGAGGGATGAGAAAGCCGTCGTAATCGGGCACCCTCACGGATATCCGATTTCGAACGTGCCTTTCGATCGAATTATCGATGTGGACTTGGTTGCGACGATCCGATCGGCTTTGGCGAATGGTAGAAAACAGATTGAGCATGATGATATTAGAGTTAGAGTCAGAAAAACGAGATTACCGAGGCTTACGGTTATCATGCTTGATGCAAGCGGTTCTATGATTGCCATGAAGAGGATTGCGATTGCGAAGGGTATTGCGAAGAGATTGATTGAGAATAGCTACATCAAGAGGGACTTTCTATCGCTTATGGTGTTCCGAGGAAAATCGGCCGAGATTTTGGTTCCTCCGACGAAGAACTATTCGAAAGTCATGTCCGCTTTGGATGGAGTTAGGGTTGGTGGAAGAACTCCTCTGTCTTCGGCTTTTCTTACCCTATTGCAGTTATCGAAGGCTTTCAGACTCAAAAATAAGAATTCTGTGGTTAGAGCAATTCTAATTACGGATGGAAAGGCGAACACGCCTTTGAGATCGAAATCGATAAAGGATGAGATAGTTACGCTGGCTAAGGCCATAAAAAGGAATGAAATCAAGCTTGAGATTTATGATACAAGAGGAGGTATAATCGATCCTGCACCTTCCTACATAGGCTTATTAACTGAAATTCTAAAAGCTAGGGTTTATACAGTTAGTTAATAAATAAGTAGACAATTAAAAGAAAGACACCTACTGATTAAAGGTAGGATAGAGGTTACTGGCGTAGTGTGAAAGTTAGAAGGAAGTTAAAAGTAACGATAAGTGATAAGTTATAGTAGTGGAGCTACAGTTTAAGAGAAGTTTTAAGTATTTCGAAAGATTTAAAGAATTCTATATAATATCTCTTATGAATCAAAAGTTATCGTTTCCTAATGTTAAAAGTAATCGTTCTAAGTTCCCTTTCTTCTTGTGGTTCTCTACTTAATATAAGGTTGAGTTATAAGCATCTCAATGATTCGTATAAAAAACCTTATATTCGATTTTATTATTAATTTTTATTATAATTCCTTAAATATATAAGTAAGATCTCCTATAACCCGATATTATCATCTTACAAGAATTGACTTACAAAGCTAACAATATCCTGATTTTATAGCTTCTACTTATTCAATTTAATAACAAAATTTTCTATGTTAACTATGATTTTTCCTAGATACTTTTTTTCCAAGTAACTATAATCTTTGGAAAAAGAAATCTACTAGCCTGTCTAATTAAACGGTATAAAAGCTGGTGATTCTGAATGACTGCGTATACTAGTAA
>CAYYFC010000041.1:0-11002 GCA_964471215.1 uncultured archaeon
GAGTAATGGATGCAGATCTCCAACATCCCCCCGAGAAAATCCTCGAACTCCTATCCGCCATAGAGAATGGCGCAGATATCGCAATAGCAAGCAGATATGTAGAGGGAGGGGAGATCGAAAACTGGGGACTGAGAAGAAAAATAATATCAAAAGGAGCTACAACACTTGTTCACATACTAATTCCCACATTTAAACAAATTAAAGATCCATTATCTGGGTTCTTTCTTGTAAGAAGAGGGGTAGTGGAGGGTATTGAATTAAATCCTCACGGGTTCAAGATACTACTCGAAATATTGGCAAAAGGAAAATACTCTTCCGTAATTGAGGTTCCATACAAATTTAAAGAGAGAGAACTAGGAGAAAGTAAACTCAATTTTAAGGAGTACGCAAAATACCTTCGCCAGTTATGGAATACAATATCCCAAACCCTGCCTAGCTTCGACTTGAAGAAAATATTACTAGCTACTGCATTCTCGCCACCAATAATAAGTTTTTCCCTTTGCACATTCCTTTATCTGACAGTTTTGAGTCATATTGTAAGCAGCACTTCACTCATGCTCCTACTTTTAATGCAATTATCTATAATCACCAGTCTAACTATCCTTTTGCTTGAAACATATTTCCTTGCTAAAAACACTGTGAAAAAAGGAAAGCATGACATTCTAAGTGTTGCTTTTAACTTCTGGAGCAGTGCGTTTATAGCATCACTTCTCGTGTCAGCATTTATAACCACTCTTATGCCAATACATCCTCTAGTTGTAATGATTTCAGGGCTTCTGTCATTTAGTGTAATGCAAAGTATTTTGGTACCAATAATAATAGTAAGATACACAACCACGCTAGCTTTTAGTTCGAGACCATTAAACATATTGCCGCATACACAATACTTCGGGAGATGGGAATTTCCAACTGCATCTCTTCAGACATCGTTCGAGCATGCACTTATTCGGCCAACTATCCTAACAAATATGAGAAAAATAATGACAATCTTCTGTATTAAGTAAATTTCGGGTACTTGGAATAACTTTCATTACAATATAAACGCAATTTCCTTAATGGATTAAATGTCGTTTGACTTTATTAAGTTAATATCTGACAACTTTAATCTGGTACATTAGAGGTTAATTTGAAGAATTCTTACTGGTGTGAAAGATATGAGCGAGGTAATAGAAAGATATGTGCGAAGGTTTCCGGGTGGTAGTGGGCGTGTTATACTTAGCATGCTTATAGTTTTTATTACTGGACTTGCGGCTCTACTCTTAAGCAGTATATCCATGCTCCTCGTACGAACATTTCTAATATTGTTTATAACGTCTTTTTTGGGGTTCTTCCTTGTAAGGTTTTTGCGTTTCAAAAGAATATCAAAATATCTCCTTAAAGATAGAAAATATTCCAGAGGACCGCGGCTAATTGACAGATTTGGTAAATTCTCACAAGGCCTTTTAATGCTGATGCTTATGTTTTTGCCGTTCATATTAATACCATTTATGCCCCCTGACATGTGGTTAGGTTTTTTACTCGGACTTTTTTGCGGATCTAACTTCGGAGAACTATGTTTTTATTCACATGTGAGGTTCTGGGAGCGGAAGAATAATTTATTGGTATTTTCATACTGGTTATGGGATTTCACAATACCAACGAGTCCAGAGTTGCTGGAGTTGGGATACTTTGCAAGACCTATTAAAAGAGAAAAACAAAGTGCACGTGCAAATCCGTAAGAATATAATATCCGATATCGAACGTGCATTAAGATATTTGGATAAGGGTTTTGACGCCTCAAGGAAGAAGTACAGAAAAAGTAAAGTGCTTAGTGTAGTATTAAGACCTATATTGGGAATACTGGGAGTATGGGCAGAAAGAGCAAGTTATGAGAGTATAATTAAGGCTTTCTTGGTCGCACATTCAATAATTACAAAACTTCTTATAGAAATAAATTTTAAGGAATTAGGATTACAGAGAGAAGAAGAAGCCTTAAGAACTATTTTGGATCAATACAAACCAGAAGATGTATTGATTTTGTTTAGAGAAGGTATGTACAGTTCTCTAATGGAAAAAATAGAGAGATTTCGTGAGCACGTTTATCAAATACTTACACGTATAAAGTCAGTATAAATGACACGCAACATAGTGTCCTCCACCCATATCTTTGAGCTCTGGTTCTTCTTTCCGACATATATCCATTGCATATTTACATCTTGGATGAAATCTACATCCAGGTGGTGGATTTATAGGGTTTGGCGGTTCTCCTTTTAATATTTCTCTCTTTTTCTTTAATGTCGGATCAGGTACCGGAACGGCCGATATTAAAGCCTTAGTATATGGATGAAGAGCATTTTCGACAACTTTATCTACCGAGCCTAATTCAACTATCTTCCCAACATACATTATTGCAATCCTATCGCTAATATTATAAGCTACGGCTAAATCGTGCGTTATAAACAAGTACGTAAGCCCTAATTCCTCTCTTAGATTTAATAAGAGTTCTAAAACTCCTGCTCTTATCGACACATCTAACATCGAGACGGGTTCATCTGCTACAATAAACTCGGGTCTCATTACTATAGCCCTTGCGATCGCAACTCTTTGCCTTTGCCCTCCACTAAGTTCATGTGGAAACCTCATGAAAAAGGCCTCTGGAGGTATTAATTCCACTTCCTCCAAGGCTTTCCTGACTAATTCTTTCTCTTCCTCAGGGTCATATGTAATGCGGTTTATCCTGAGAGGTTCTGCCACTATGTCATATACTGTCATACGAGGATTTAACGATTCGTACGGATCTTGATAAATTATCTGCATCCTTCGCCTGAACGGCCTTAACTCTTGCCTTTTTAAGTGAGTTATATCCTTTCCATCAAAGATAATCTTGCCTGCAGTAGGTTCGTACAGGCGCAAAATCGTCTTCCCTAGAGTAGTTTTGCCACATCCAGATTCACCCGCAAGTGTGAAAATCTCTCCTTTCTTTATTTCAAAAGTGACCCCATCAACGGCATGTACCCATAATTTGCGTCTCTTTATAACGTCGTATAAGCTTCTTCTCACCGGAAACCATTTTTTAAGGTTCTCCACTTTAACGATAAAATCCAATTATCTCACCCACTCCAAAATTCTATTTCCTTGATATCGTCCGCAAAATGACATGCAACAAATCGCCCTTTTTCTATTTCTTGCATCTCAGGTTCTTCCTTAGAACATATGTCTTTCGCATAAGAGCATCTTGGATGAAATCTACAACCTGTAGGCGGATTTAACAAGTTAGGCGGAAAGCCTGGGATAGAAATTAATTTCTTCTTCTCCTTTATGGATGGTATGGCTGCTATCAGTCCACGTGTATAAGGATGTATCGGGTTTTTGAATATAGACTTTACATCTGCCCATTCAACAATTTTTCCTGCATACATGATTGCAACCTTATCGCATGTCTCGGCGATTACGGATAAGTCGTGTGTTATGAGCAGTACTGCCATGTTTATCTTTTTACGCAATTCCTTCAATAGATCGAGTATCTGCGCCTGTATTGTAACATCTAACGCAGTGGTAGGCTCATCTGCGATTACCAAATCCGGATTACATGCCAGTGCCATAGCTATCATAGCACGTTGCCTCATTCCTCCACTAAATTCATGAGGGTAATGCTTCGCTCTCGAAGGATCCAATCCCACCATCCTAAAGAGTTCATATACACGCTCCCACGCCTCCTCCTCACTTACATCTTCATGTGTTAATATGGCTTCAACTATTTGATCGCCAACTCTAAATACCGGATTTAAAGCATTCATCGCACCTTGGAACACCATCGAAATTCTTTTCCATCTTATCTCCTTTCTAAATCTATCATCAGGGAGCTTCAAGAGATCTATGCCATCAAAGAGAATTTTTCCGCTAACGATTCTACCCTCTGGAGGTAAGAGCCTCATAATCGCAAGAGCTAATGTTGATTTTCCACACCCGGATTCTCCTGCAAGACCAAGGGCCTCACCTCGCTCTATCTCCAAAGAAACATTATCAACCGCTTTAACACTACCCTCGCTGATCTCGTAGTACACCCTTAAATTCTCGATCTTCAGCAATGGAGACACTATTATCTCCTCCTAAGTCTTGGATTGAGAATCTCATCAAGAGCATTTCCGATGAAAACGAATGATACGCAAACAAGTGTTATTGCCAGACCTGGTGGAACAACGCACCACCATGCACCTCGAGAGAATGCTCCACGCATTTCTGCATAGTGTAATATCATGCCCCAACTTATATGTACAGGATCCCCAAGTCCTAAGAAGCTAAGCGCTGCTTCTATGAGTATCGCTGATGCTATCATCAAAATTGCTTCTGCAAAAACCAACGGCATAACATTTGGTAATATGTGTTTTCTCATGATATAGAAATCTGTAGCCCCTGCAGCTCTTGCAGCTTCAACGAAGGCTCTTTCCTTTAGCGTGAGAACTTGTGCACGAATGAAACGGGCTGTTGTTGGCCAGCTTAAGATCCCAATAACAAGAATTATGGTAGTTATACTAGGCCCCAAGATCGCTGCAAGTACGATCATAAGAGGCAATCCGGGAATCACCAACATAATATCAGTTATTCTCATCAATATGTCGTCTATTTTCCCTCCCATGTAACCTGATACTATTCCGATAAACGTACCTATAACAACAGTCATCAACGTTGCTAGAAAGCCTATCAGTAAAGATACTTGAGTGCCATATATCATTTGACTAAATACATCCCTTCCAGCATCATCCGTTCCAAGTATAAACGTTTTTGTCATTTCTATATGCAACCTCATTGTTAGATCAAATGTTGAAAACATCATAGGTTCCTCTTTTACGTACCATGATCCTGACTTTTCGTCAAAATACTCATAACAAAAGGCATCTCCACCAAACCACTCCCTATTTGTGACACTTTCATTTATCGCCATCTCCCAAGTAACATAAATTATATGTACATTTGGATCTAGCATTCCAATTCCGATGTGGAAAATCTTATCGACTCCAAGTTTTAGATTAGAAAATTCTGCCTCCACCCATGTAGGGTTTGAATCGTCTAATTCTACGAGAATTGTTTTCTTAACAACTACCTTATTTAAATCCGGAAAATGGTATGGTGAGCCGTCATCCTCCCATATATATATTGTCAATTCCCCTTTCCAGTCCCTTCTGCTACCTAGAAAGAATCCTATCGATTTAACATAAATGAAGTCTTTTCCGAGTTTGTCTGATACCTTAAACCTCTCGGCAACAATAGGACCATCGGGTACCGTTGGGATAGTCATTTCAGGTTTTCCTATGCATGATTCTATCCGAATGTTCTTGACAAATGGTGGAAGGAAGGAGGGACCGACAGTATCTTTAGGATCATATCCCCAAATACTAACAATTATAGGCGCAAAGAAGGCAATACCAATAAAAAACATCAACATAAAGAGACCAAACATACCAGACTTTTTTCTTTTAAACTGCGACCATAAACTCAACAGTGATCTTTTGTACAACTCCCATCTTGAGACTGTAGCTCCCATCGTTGTCACCACAGCCTTTAATACTTTACCCTAGGATCAAGAAATCCATAGAGAAGGTCCGCAATAAAATTGGCAAATATCGTTATGAGAGCTATAACATAAAAGGCTCCCTCAAGGACTGGATAATCCTGATTCATTACCGCCTCATAAATCAATGTTCCCATTCCTGGCCATGAAAACACAGTTTCCGTTAAGATTGCACCACTGACTATAGATGCCATTGCTAACGCTATTACGGTAACTAGTGGCAACATAGCATTTCTCATAGCATGTTTGTATATTATTGTCTTCTCATCAAGGCCCTTTGCTCTTGCAGTTAGGATATAATCCTCAGTCATAGCATCCAACATTGCATTCCTAGTAATGAGGATCCAGCCACCAAAGCTTATAAGCGTAAGCGCGAGAAGTGGCAAGAACATGTGCCATAACACATCAGCTACGAAATGAAGGGGCGTAGGATATCTGGCGAGTGCAGATGTTGCACGCCCCAACGGGAAAATGGGAATGTAGTATGCAAATACTAGGAGGAGTATCAATCCTATCCAGAAAACTGGTAATGAGTATAAGAACAAACCTATAAATAGTGTTGCAACGTCAAATTTGCTTCCTGGCTTCGCAGCCGCAATCGCTCCTATCAATATTCCTACTACGATCGATATAACAGTTGCAGACCCCAGTAGTAGCAAAGTCCACGGAAGATACTCCATAATAAGATCTCCAACATTTTTTCCGTGAAAGAATGATATCCCAAACCTAAATGTGAGAAGATTGTAAAGGTATATAAAGTATTGCTCGTGCAGCGGTCTGTTAAGCCCCCATAGTGAAAGTAGTCGCTTCATAGCCTCCGGATTATCCTTTATTCTCGGATTACCAATAACAAATACTGCGGGATTGCCCGGCATGATTCTAAAGATAAAGAAATTTATCGTAATCACGATAAGTATTGTTATAAACATTTGAATTGATCGTTTTATGAGAAATTCTTTATATCCCATGAGGGGTGCCCCGGTGGCAGTTTTCGAGTGGTAGTTTTGTACTGAGAGATAATAAAAATTTTAAAAGTTTTTCATTTTGCTAAAGATCAAAAAGAATTAACGCGTAGACTAGATCGTTGCTTGCGAAAGTAAATAAAAAATAAGTAAAGTTTTGTGTTCTTTGCGGTTATACTACATACGCTGAATTAGGCGCTTGTTGGTGCAGCCTTTCTGACTCTGAGGAAGTAATACGCAAGAACTATTATGATCACCACTACAGCTACACCGACTCCCGTCCATATGATCCAAGGAGCCAGCATTGGCGGTACATAGCCTGGAACTTCTCTTATACCATCTCCATCGACATCCTTGTACCCGGCTTGGTCAAGTAACCAGTTAGCAAAGTCAATGTTTTGCTCATACTTAAGACCGCCAGTGTACGTGACGTTATATCCGGTGTCCGTCTTCGTAATGTTGAATATTGGTGTCTTTGCAAGAGTTTCATTGTAGTAATCTCCAAATGCCGCCTTTGATTGGAAGATTGAATCCATACGTCCGCCCCAGCCCATTAAAAGTTCGTTCACAATTGTATCTTTGTCAATCACATAAGCAATCGCCCTTCTAACAGTCAAGTCGCTTAATGGATATCTTCTCATGTTGAATGCCAAGTAGTAGAATCCAAGGTCGGGTACTATTACTGTTCTTAGTCCTATCTCTCCAGCCTTTACGACTACATCCTTTACCGCGGATGGCGGTATGTACCATAACAACATATCAGCTTGCGGAGGACTGCTTGTGATCGCCATAAGTCTGGCTTCTTCCTCTTTAAGTACAAAGTAATGAATCCTTTTAGCTAGCGGAATGTCGTATTTAACTCCGTTAATCGTAACATCTCTGAAGTAGTTCTTATTTCTGATAAGTAGGTATTCGCCATTTACATTATCGACTTTCACTAGTATATAAGGTCCAGATCCGTAAAAGCCGGTTAATGTATACTTTTCTCCTGTAACAGGATCTTCGTACGATATGATCTTAGCATTTGGATTTATGTCAGTAACTTCATAGTCTAATGCATCCCATGTGCTAAGGGCTGCTGTCTTGTTAAATTCTCTCCAGTGATTTACTAGTTCCTCGGGGAAGATGGGCATTCCACCTATTGATTGGACTGCAAACGCGTACGGCTCTCTTAAGTAAACTTTAACGCATGTTTTGTTAATTACTTCGACATCCTTTACGAATTCATATGCTGCTGCAAAGTTGGGATTCTGAGTATCATTAAGGAACTTCCAAGTCGCATACCAGTCATAGGCGTCAAGAGTTGAACCGTCATGGAACGTCACATTTGTATAAATCCACTTAAACACTAAAGTTGTCTCATTCTCCCATTCCCATGTTGCAATCCATGGCATAGGCTTTGGATAGTCCGTAACGTTAAGTACTACAAGCGAGTCGTAGATTAACATCCAAGCGTACCAGTCCCATACGGTGTTTCCGTATAGTGGATTGTTCATGTCAAATGCGTCGTTGAAAATTGCGTCTAGTGTTTCGTCTCCACTAGTGGATTTTAGTAGAACGAATAACCACCAGTTATATGGACCACCAGGCAATTCCAAGACATAGTCGGGTACAGTCCAGTTGTTTGCATAGAAACACCATATGTAGTCTCTGTAGTACAAGTAGACGTATGGAAGTTCGTAAGCAAGTATCTGGTCTATTTTCCATGCGATCTTTAGTTGTTCGGTAATGTTTGTTTCCGTCATGAAGGCCTCAAGAAGTTCATCCAGTGTTGCATTTCTAATGCCAGGAGCATTATTACCCCACTCAATATCTTGGCTGCTATGGAAGAACCAATATGGGTGGTCAGGAGTCGCCGTAATTGCCCATCCTAAGATGAACATATCAAAGTCGTGTTCGCCGAAAGTTTTTGTTACTAGGGTATTAAAGTCAACAGCTTTCGCATCGATCTTTATACCTGCCTCGGCTGCCCATTCCGCAACCATTTCGCCCGCTCTAACTCTAATGGGGTCATAGCTTGGTGTTAGTAATTCAAATCTTAATTCATACTTCTCTTCAGGTGCACACATTGCAGTATTGACGATCATGCCGCACATAACTACCGGCAATAGGAGCAGTAACGCTGTAAGCCCAAATACGAGCACTTTTGTTTTTAAATACTTAAAGCCCATATCCTTCACTCTCTCCACTACTGACTTGTTGTGTTATTCCACAGGAATTATACCCTTAAATATTTTACTTGTACATGCTTCTGAAACTTCTTCTCGAAGAATGCGAGAGGTTTGTGCGGTCACCCGCCAGCATTGTCGGTATGAGATACGACTTGACACACAAGCGATACACGTACTGGCGAACGACTGAAATGCAGCGCGATAATCGCGGAAGCTTTTCTCACGTTCCATATGCGGCTACAAACTCGATAGAGAGGCTCCCTCCCGGATCCTGACTAGAGCAACTGTTTCCGATGTCTCCGTGATGTCCGTCGCATGCCCTTCATACGCACCCCGACTCCGTGGCTTTCCAGTTAAGAAAAATAGGAATGCATAATGCTGAGATGCCCAACGAGACCCTTAGGAAGATCGCTGCCAAAGTGCTGCACCGCAGGAGAATCTTAGTTGCGATAGACACACCCGAAATCCCCTGCTTCAGCACACGCGACAAGAGGATCTACTACTCACTCACTCACCAGGAGGTGCTACGTGCACAGGTACGTCATGACGGCCGTCATCGACGGCCTCGGGGAAATCCCATTCTCCATTAAGACCCATTCCGACATTCAACGGTCCACACTGACGCTATAGAGGCGGTACTTCACAGCATTGAGAAGCCGGGGGGGTCAAGGCGAGAAGACCTACATGAATTACGGCTTTTTCCCAGTGGGGCTGGAGGTTCTCGCGAAGAGGAACATACTATTTGCGATCGTCGCTAGGAGGCAACGGGCGGGAAAAGGAAGAGAAGCGTATCATTGTTTCGTGTAGCGTTGCGCCTAGATGGTTTTTGTTACTTGTTTCTGCGGTCATTTATCTTTCATTACGTTTACCTGATTTCGCGTTGCACTTCGAATCCGGTGGATCACTTATGCTTTCTTGATGCACTTAGTATGTTCTTTCTCAAGTGGGTGGTTAGTAGGTCGGACTCCATCTGGTATTCTGTTTTTCTGCGGTATTGCTTAATATTGCGCCCGTCGACGCACGTTTCAGCACATGATTAAGATAGTGACATAAATGTGTGAATAGATTATAAAAGGCTCCTTGAAATTAGATCACGAAGGTTTTCCACGAACTTCGAAAATATTTTTTCCAACTCATCTTTAGTCTTTGCTTCTGCTGTTACTCTTATCTTTGGTTCTGTATTCGATGGACGCATTATTATCCATCCGTTTTCGAGATTTACCCTCACACCATCGGTTGTGTCTATATCATAACCTTCGGATCTGAACCGTTCAATTAGTTTCTGGATCACTTGGAACTTTATGTGGTCGGGGCACTCGATATTTGTTCTCTTGAGGGGATAGCTGGGGATCTGATCCATGAGTGTTGATAGTTTTTCGCCTGTTTTTTCGAGTTCTGCGGTTATCATGAAGGATGCGGCGATTGCGTCGTCGAAGTAGAAGCCGAGGGTTGGCAGGAAGAAGTGAGCGGACATTTCTATTCCGAGGGCGGCGTTGTGCTCCTTTACGACTCTTGACACGAAGACGTCACCGACACGCGACCTTACTATCTTTCCTCCCAACCGTTTGACTTCCTCATCCACTATCATGCTGCATGAGGCGTTTACCACAATGGTTGCTCCCTTTCTTTCAGATAGGATTCTCCTTACGAGGAGGAGCCCCACTTTTTCCGTCAGGAGCTTTCTTCCCTTGTCATCAACAAATATTGCCCTGTCGCCATCGCCATCATATGCTATTCCGAGGTCGGCCTTTTCACGTACGACGGTCTCTCTGAGTTGGGTGAGGGGGTCTTCGAGGGGGTCCGGAGATCTTCCACTGAATGTTCCGTCCGGTTTTTCATTTATTGTTATGACGTCGAAGCCTGCCTCTTTGAAGAGTTTAGGAGCGACGTGGGTGGCGACTCCGTTTCCGGGGTCGAGTACCACTTTTAGTTTTCCCTCAGCCGGTATTCTCTCCAGTACGAAGGACACGTACTCGTCTATTATTTCGTTTGTGTTCCAGTGCTCAACTTTTCCGAGTTTGTTCCAGTTCGCCAGTCTGAAGTTTCCGTCGTAGAATACTTTCTTGATTTTCTGGTTTTCGATGTCTATGTATCCGGTTCCGTCGGGGTGACGGAATCTTATTCCGTTGTACTCAGGCGGGTTGTGGCTCGCGGTTATTATAATTCCGGCGTTGAAGGTTTTTGCCTTCCAGGTTGCCCAATTACCGACGGATATTGGAAGTTCGCCTAGGAGGGTTACGTTCACGCCTGTGGATGTAAGGCTTGCGGTGAGGGCGTGCTCTATTGCGGGGCTACTTGTTCTGACATCTCTGCATATGGAC
>CAYYFC010000042.1:0-10883 GCA_964471215.1 uncultured archaeon
TTTTCATCTGTATCCTGTTCAGTATCGATATCACTTCCCTTTTAGTGAGTTCTCCTTTCTTCTCTTTTTCTTTTATTGGTGTTAATTTTCCTGAATCCAAGTATTGTTTAGCTAAAAATCTAATCACCTCAGTCGGTTTCTTAATTCCTAGCTCATCTCCTATTTTTCTTAGCAATTCTACATCTTGCATGTCTTTTAACACCACCGATTTTCTACCTTTTTCTGCCATATTCTACCTTAGGAAGAAAAAGGTTAATAAACTTTTTGGTGCAAAAGGTAACAAAAAGTAGAAGGAGGTGAAAAATATGGGTAAGGTATATGGTATCAAGGTTTATCTGGATGATGAGTTAGAAGAGTTATTCGAGAAGATAAAGAAAGAAACCGGACTTCGAAAAAATCCAGAAGTTATAAGGTTTCTAATAAAGTGGTATTGGCGAACTAAAGAAGAAAAAGGAGGAAAAAAGTAGCCAAAAGTAACTTTTTGAAACTTTCATTAACTTTTGTTTAACTGCTAATTGTATAGTAAGAATGCAAGTTATTAAATAACTCATTTTCTACTTTTATGATTGAATTAAATTGTTGACTTTTATTCACTTTTTGAAGCAAAAATTTTATTTTTGTTAAAATTGAACTAAGTTAAGTATGCGAAGAGTCATCATCTATATTGTTATTTTTCTGATATTTCTCTTCACCAGACATTTTTATGGTGAAGATCTTAACGAACAATTGAACAACATGGCAAATTGGTTCAGTCAAACGTTTTTTGGTAAGGAAACAATCGAAGAGGTATTTTACGCTCCGAAATACACATCAAAACCAACTGTAACATCAACACCATCCACAATTGAGAGAGTAAAGGAATTACTTGCGGAGTATCATCAATCTCATACGTATTCTTATCCGGATTTATTTGTTTGCGTAGATATGGCTATTGAGTTCTGGAATATTCTCAAAACTAAAGGTATTAACGCTAAAATTAGCGTTGGAAGGATAGATAGATCTGATGCGGACTGGACAGAATACGACCATGCATGGGTTCTAGCTGAAACTCGACCATTCAGATATATCGCTTGTGAAGTTACAGGAGGTTACATCGTTTATTACTCTAGCAATCCTAATTATTACAAATATCCGACATTTGACAATCCTAAAGAGGTTAAAGAATTTGTTAGATTAAGACAGGAGTATTTCGAACATCTAGATGAACTGCAGGATCTTTTAGATAGATATAACGCTACATTGGAGGAGTATGAAGATCTAAGAAATGAGTATAACTATATGATCGACTATTACAATACACATTACGCCGGAAGACCTGTAACCTATCAATCTATCTTATACAAGCAGAAAATAGAAGAAAAAGCGATTGAACTCAGTAATTTGGCTGGAGAATTGAATATACTTGAGGAAGAGATCATTAAAGAGTATAACATCTTAACTTCAATCGAATCTAAGATTGAAGGCTTACTGACATAGCATTTTTATTCGACATAATTTAAAATAATGAAAAATAATGTTTCCAGATTCCTGTTTTATAAACCATAAACTTCATAAGTCATTAAGGTGAGATATGAATGAGGACAGAGACGGAAGTGTCCGCACACAAGGAGTCAGATAAAAAGTCTAAGAGCCGAAAAGGGCGCTACAGAGAGAGGCTGAATATAACAATATCGCCTGAAAATTATAAATGGTTAGAAAAAATACCAAATAAATCCAGATTCATTGATGAACTGATCACAGCCGTTAAAAATCAGATTGAACCGAGAGTTATTGTCATTACCGGATTTGGGGATGTGCCCGTTGTGCGGGGGTTGCCGAGTCAGGCCAAAGGCGCCGGATTCAGGGTCCGGTCCCGTAGGGGTTCGAGGGTTCAAATCCCTCCCCCCGCATTCTCCATAAAATCTTTTACCTGAAAGCCCTTGATAATGCTAGATAAACTATTATCAGAATTAAGATCAGAATTGGGGAAGTACCTATCATAAACCCGTCCTTCTTTATCTTCAGGATAATCAAGGGGTTTTCCTTGTGAGATTCCAGTATCTTCATTATCTCAGGGGCAAAGAATATGAGAACTCCGATTATTATCAGGAGAATTCCTATGATCTTAAAAACATCAGATGTCATGTTTTACGAGTTCTCTTAAATATTCACTTAAAGAAGAGGCTTTTGCAGCTATGAAATCTGATTTTGTCTTTTCAATCGCTCCTCTTACATAGTCAACCTTTTGTCTCAAATTGGGCGTTAACCTGTTTGGAAAATTAAATACCACTAAGTTATCGTATATCTCTTCCATAATCCCTATTAACCTTTCAGCCCTTTCAAATTCACCCCTCCTCAGCAGATCCAGTACAAACCTCCTAATTTCTCCAACCGTGTCGGCAAGTCCGGTTAGTATCGGAGCTTCCTC
Source organism: uncultured archaeon (assembly GCA_964471215.1). Classification (GTDB taxonomy): domain Archaea; phylum Halobacteriota; class Archaeoglobi; order Archaeoglobales; family Archaeoglobaceae; genus Archaeoglobus_B. The sequence goes on from CAYYFC010000042.1 coordinate 2,408, forward strand.
TATATTTAAACTTGATAAGTCTATATTTAAATCCTCGTTCTTTAAGATGTGTAGAAAGGAATACGCTTCCACGAATTCCTGCATGGCATCGAATGTTATAGGATAATATATATCAGGATATCTCCTGAATTCGTGAATTCTCTTCAGAATATCAAATGCATTCTTTAGATACTCCTCAGCCCTTTCCAGATCACCAGAATGAACAGATGAAATCGCTTTTGTAGAATTTATTCTCAGCTCTCTCGTGAGTTTTAATAGCTCTTCTCTTGCCTCCTCCTTCTCCTCCAATACCCTTTTAACGTTATTCAAAAAATTCTTTAACATGGCAAATTGATTAAAGAGCTATCTCTTCGCCAAAATTATCTCTATCGCGGATACGTTTGCTACTCCCTGTTCAACCTCTATCTTTTCTGTAGATATCCTTATGTCCTTAACATCTACATCTGTTAGAAATCTCTTTCTAACTATCTCTGCAACGTCTACTGCTCTGCTTATGGCCTTTCCTCTTGCCTTTATTGCTACCTCTTCAGCACCTCCATTGAACTGCGTCAGAACTGCCAGTACGTAGTTCATTACAGGCTTGTTTCCAACAAACACGGCATTCTCTGCCATTTCTATCACCTCTTTATTGCAAAAATGTCATGCTATATTAACGTTTCGGAGTGTCTATCGATTTTATATCAATCACAAATAATCTGGATTTAATCCCTGTTAAACCAGTGAAGGGTTGTAAAATGATTTATCAGTTGGACGTTGATCTTTTTCTTTTTACAGGAAACGGCGTAAGAATTTTCTGTTTGATGCACAGAAAAACAGCTTTTAATAACAATATTAAAATCATATCACCTTATAAACTCGTTGTGTATCACATTTACGGCCTTCCTACCGTCCTTCTTTGCAACTGCAAAGGATATGTTGTATTCGGAACAACTCTGACTTATCATTATGACGTTTATCTTATTCCTTCCCAGAGCTGAAAATATCTTCCCGGCAACTCCAGGTGTTCCCGCCATTCCAGCCCCAACAGCGCTTATTACGGCAATGTCATCTTTCTTTGTTATATTGACGTTGTTTATATCGGACAGAACTTCCACAGCCTTATCCAAATCAGATCTTTCAATTACGATTGATAAATTCAGCTCAGATGAACTCTGACTTATCATTATAACATTTATCCTCGCCTTTGAAAGCCTTTTAAAAACCTCAGACATTATCTCAGCAAAATCAAATCCCGCCCCGCTTATATTTACAATGGCAACGTTCTCTATAAGGCTTATAGCCTTAACTATTTCCTTGGAAGAAACGGCATTTTCTTTAATTACTGTTCCCTCAGCGTTTGGATTAAACGTGTTTTTTATCCTTACTGGAATCTTTTTCCTGATAACTGGTTCAAGAGCTTTTGGATGAAGTATCTTGGCACCGAAATGCGAGAGCTCCATTGCCTCCTGATACGATATGTAGGGGATGACCCTTGCATTTTTGACTATCTTCGGATCCGCAGTCATTATACCATCTACCTCCTTCCACAGCCAAACCTCATCGGCGTTTAATGCCGAGGCTATTAGCGTTGCTGTCAAATCGCTTCCACCTCTACCAAGCGTCGTTATCGAACCATCCTCGGTAACACCTATAAATCCTGCCACTACGGGAACTGTCTTCTTTATTGTCAGCAATGGCTCCAATCTGCTTTTTATTACCTTATATGATTTTTGTAATGGTTTTGCCCTCCCAAAGTTGTCATCGGTGATTATTCCTGCCTCTCCACCCGTTAACGCAACTGAATCGACACCTATTGATAGCAGAGTTGCGGAAAATATTGGAGCAATTAGTCTTTCACCGAATGATAGTATGTAGTCCTGTATTCTTCTCGTAAGTTCTCCTAAATAGCTTATTCCGAGCAAAACCTTTTCGAGCTCATCAAACATGTTTTCAAGCGTCGAGTAAACTTTGTTCTTCATCTCGCCCTTAACTGCCGTTTCAACCGCCTCATAATGCCTCTTGGCCAACTCCGCTACGAACAATTTTATAAATCCCGGAGATCTTTCATAGCAACATTTATGAGAGGCTCTGAGAAGTGAATCCGTGACACCCGACATGGCTGAAACGACGACAACTATCTCATTATCCAAATACCTCTTCACGAGATTTGCGCAGTGAAGTATGCTTTCGCCATCCTTAACGCTTGTACCACCAAATTTCATAACGATTCTCATCTCTGCAAAAATGGAGCAAATGTATAATAATTTTTTCTTCCATACGTAAATGAGATTTAAATGAAATGTGTAGACTGATAAGGAGTCTGACCTCCTCCCCGCCCTAAAGGGGCGAGGGTTCCCCGTAGGGGAACCGGCTCTTGCCCCGTCTCACGACGGCGCCATCGCCTTCGGTTTGTGTCATTGGGCCGGGTCAGAGCGACACTCTAGGAGAAGGATAAGAAGGAGGGAATAAAAATGTTTCGGGAGAAGGAGGGTTTCCTCTCCGCCTTAAAAGGCAAGCTTCCAGCCCGCAAGGAGTGTGAGAACGGAATGCTTCAAAAGATCAGACTTTGTAAAAAGTGTTATAACAGGACGGGAATAAAATGTCTCATAGCTGATCCCTATGACTGCTTTATATGCTCGGGTATACTCTGGAAGATCGATGAGATTGCAGATGATATAGTTAAAAGTCTGGACGGATACGAGTTCGAAACGTTTTTGATCGGCAGCAGAATCCACGGAAGTTTAAAAGCCATTGAGGATTACTTGAAATTGGAAGAAGAAAAATCGTTAAAATATCAATTTAATAAAGAGCTGGGAAGGGAGATTGAGATTAGAACGGGAAAGAAACTGTCTTTTAAAAACCCCGATGTGACTATTGTATACGATCTGGAAAATTTAAATTATAGCATTTATATTAAACCATTGTATATATATGGGAGATATAAGAAGAGGGTGAGGGGGTTGTCCCAGACGAGATGGTTGTGTCCTAAATGCAATGGAAAAGGTTGTTTGCTCTGTAACTGGACAGGGAAAAAGTATGTTTCCGTTGAGGAGTTGATATCTGAACCCATAAGGGAATTCGTCATGGGTACAGATGCTGTCCTGCACGGAGCCGGTAGGGAAGATGTGGATGCGAGGATGCTCGGAAACGGAAGACCGTTTATAGTTGAGGTAAAAAACCCCAAAAGGAGATGTATAGATTTAAGAGAATTGGAGAGGCTTGTAAACGAGAATTGCAGGGGAAAGGTAGAGGTCTTGAATCTGAAACTTGCCGAAGCAAAGGATATAGAATTTTTAAAATCTGCAAGATTTAAGAAGATCTACAGAGTCAAGGTTCTGTTCGGTAGAGATTTGAGCGATGATGAGATTAGAAGGGCTATAGAGGAACTGAAGAATAGGGATATTCATCAGAGAACACCTTTAAGAGTTTTGCATAGAAGATCCGATCTTTTAAGGGTTAGAAAGGTATACGACATAGAACTGTTATTCTTAAGGAGGAACATTGCGGTATTGAGAATAGAGGCCGATAGCGGGTTGTATATAAAAGAGTTCATAAGCGGGGATCAGGGTAGGACGAGGCCGAGCCTTAGCGAGGTGCTAAACGTTGAAGCCAGGGTTGAAAAGCTTGACGTAATAAGGATTGAAGGGGGACTTTAGTTCTACACAAAGAGCTTTTTAATTCCGTGTTTACGTCCTAAAAGGTGTTATTAAGATTCATAATCGATTAGGGAACTCGTATGTGCACTTCTCTGTAGTTCTCGTCAAGTCTTATCTCTCCGAACTCAATCCTTTTCACGGCATCCCTAACAGGTGTTAGTATGCTTATCTCTCTGTCTTCCAAGTTCACATCTTCAAGCAGCCCGCATCCCAGATACCTTTCACCGTACAATCCGACAAGTAATCTCTTAATCTGATCGATGGAGAATATACATACCTCCTTGACCTTGTATATGCTGAGTAAAGCTCTTATCAATTCCAATCCGACTTTAACCTCTTTTTCGACGCATACGTTAAGAAAATCGTCTCCTTTTTCAGCATATACGACTTCTGCGTCCAGCACACCTTCAAGGAAATCTATTTTCTCACCCTTAAAAAGAGTTGTATTCCCGAGATTTATCTCATCAACTTTAAAGCATCTTACGTCTGAATTCTCAAGCCATTCAGCGTAAATCTTACTTCTTATGCTACTTCTCAGCTCCCTGCTCCTCTTCTTTAATACGAACGAATCCACTTTAAACGTATTGAAGGAATCAAGGTAGTGTGGTATCTGGTTGAAACATACGATAACATCGGGGTTTATTATCTCTATTTTCGCAAGCTTATAATTTTTTGCCCTTTTACCCCTTACCCATCCCGTTGTGTCTATCAGGACTCTATCACCGTTTTTTAACAATCTCTCGAGCTTTTTCATTATTACCGTAACTCCTCGCAGGCATCTCGCCTCGTTCCCCGTTGGTGTTATCGTTCCGATGAAGAATCCGTCGAACATATCAATCTGGGATATAGATATTATCTTGTGATCCGTAAAACCGAAACCCATTGCACACGGATGAGCTATGTCCGACTGACCTATATCCAAATCCACAACCCATTTTCTACCATCTAATCTGTTCACTAGATAAGCTGCAAGGCTGCTTTTTCCAGAATCCGTTTCACCCAAGAATAATATCTTCCTGTATTCATTTGATCTAATCTCCTCCACGAGTTCATCCCAGTTCTTGGGTATAGTCTTTCCTTTAACGGCTATATAATTACCGTCTATATCTATCTCTGAATCTTCGTTTACGTATACTGGAAGTATCTTTCCCTCCTTTACCTCCACGTCTTTAATAGGACATCCAAATATCTCCGCACAACCCTTCACACTTATCCTTGCTCTTCCTTCTATGAGTATTGTCGTATCCTTTTCTATAAACATCAGTAAGATTTACACCATTTGATTTTTAAGATGTTTCGTTTCCAAACTTAATTATTATCGTTCTGATCTCAGGAGTAGTGTTTATTAGATCTTCCAAATCATAGGATGCCATGGTCGCTATGCTGAGACCGTCCTCATAATTTTCGTAATAATAGTAGACTGTTTTATTCTCTATCTCTCTCGATTTTGCAAAGAAGTAATTGCCCGTAAAATGAATAGCCACAACCTTTTCAAATAACGAGTCGTTTATCCTGTATCCTTCGAAGTAAAAATCGGCTATTGATGTGTTGTTGCTCTGAAACATTGTTCTTGCCAGCTTTCCTGCTACAATCGTTACATAGCTGAACTCGTCACCTATCCTATCCGTGTAATTCTTATACTTGGCATAAAACCCCGCTTCATCACCCCTGATCACCCTAATTACCCCAGCAACGTAAGACGGATAGCCTATTACTATTGGATTTGTCTGGGCTGACAGGGCAATTATTCTTCCTGCGACATTTCCCAGTTTTATATCAAATCCCAAGTAGTTGTCTTTTCTGGTGTATACAAAGTAAACCTTCGTTTTGCCAACATCGACTAGGTAAGTATTCATATTGCATATCATGAGCTTTTTAAAGTAGTAGAACTCAGGCTTAAGATCTCTGAAGACATACAGATTTACGTTTCTTATCGTGGAATTGTATATGAAGAATTTAAGGGATTTGTTTTTTTCTCCGTAATCGTAAAACAGTATGTACTCAGTTTCGCCTGGAATGTATTTGATCCAATCTCTCCAGCTCTCGCCCATGTCAAACTTTATCTCCCTTTCTTCGGGCTTTGATGGGTTCCTGAAAGCGTAGACAAGAACGGATCCAATCATTATTAACGCCAGTATAAACGCCAGGAGTCTTGCAGTCTTCTTTTCCATCCTCTTTACCATGGGTTTAGATCTTACCGATAGAAGATAAAGTTTGTTGTGATTTAATCCGACCGCCTCTTCACCCAAACGGTAAATAGCTACTCCCTATGAACCCAAAGAGGTTGATGTGTCCCAAGGTTGATGTTCGCTCACTGATGTGGACATCCGCTGAACCCCAACTTTAGCATTTACTAACCTCTCCCTCATGCATAACACCTTTTCTGAAGCTTTCGGTGATCATGAGGAATGCTGGAACAACAGTTAAAGCCCCAATCAGGCTGAATATAATCGCTATGACTGACAGAAAGCCGAAGTTCCAGAGCATCGGGAATGTCGAGAGCATTAGAGCTCCGAACCCGCCAGCCATCGTTAAAGCTGAAGTGACTATTGCCTTCCCAGTCTCTTCTATAGCAATTGTGACTGCCTTCTCTGGCGAATATCTCTGCCTTTCCTCAGTATACCTCTCAGCCATGTGGATCGAGAAGTCTATTCCTAAACCGAGAGTTATAGCGTTTATCGCTATGGACATCATCGTCTGCTTCATTCCTGCCAAGAACATCGTTGTGTTAAGAACTCCAATGACTGTCGTTATGGCAAATAGGGGAACTATCGCCCTTGCTATCGAACGGTAAGTTGCAAAGAGTAGTAGAACTATAAGACTGTAAGCAACTAAGGTCATTTGAGTCTGACTGTTCAGCATTATCTCGCCAAGATGGGACATTATAACTGGCATTCCAGTTATGTAATAACCTTCGTGCCATCCAAAGAATCTCACATCCCTATCAAGGTACTCAGTAAGCTCAACCCTTTTGTCGTGGGTGTCCGCTGATGTGTATAGGTAAAGAGCGATGGTATGACCTGAAACGTATCTCTTCAGGATATCTTTCGGAATCATGTTCAGAATCGTTGAAAGCTCTGCATCGCTTTCTGGCAATCTACCCAAATAATCCTTTATTAGAGATGACAGTGAATCACATCTATAAACCATGTCCTCCTTGTTCACGATGTAGTTTCCAAGCTTGTCCATTCTCTTAAGCACATCAACTCCTATCTCGTCAACATTTAGAACAACTGTATAGATATACTGCTTACCCATGATTCTTTCAAGTTCTTTGAACTTTACCATTGCTGGTAGATTCTCTGGAAAATACTTTTTTGTGTCCGTTTCAAGCTTTATCTGGGTGTTCGCATAAGCTCCAAAGATTATGATTATCAGAGCTAAAGCAAGTATAGCCTTCGGCTTCGAAGCTGTAAGGGATGCTACGGAAGTTAAAACCCTCTCCAAAATTCCGACCTTTCTTTTTTCTTTTACAATCGCTTTCTTCTCTTCTTCCCTATCGAGTATTTTTAAAGCTGCCGGAAGGAACGTTATCGAGAATATGTAAGCTATTACCAATCCCAAAGACATAATAATTCCGAAAAGCGCGAGTCCCGGTATCAGAGTTGTGGCCATCGACATGAATCCTATGACTGTGGTTAGCATTGCGAGGATTACAGCTAAACCCGTTCTCGTTACCGCTATTACAACGGAATTATCTCTATCGTATCCCCTTATTCTTTCGTGCTCGTATCTGTTCTGAATCTGTGCAGCATATTCAATAGCCAATCCTATGAGAATGGGAAGGGTTGCGCTTAAATCAGGATCGAGCTTTACGCCAACAAGTGGTAGAAGACCGACTATGACGATAACGGAGAACACTGAAATTATCAGGGGCATGAAAGCCATGTATTTCTTCCTAACCACACCACTGAACGTTACAGCTAACAGAACGATCATGGCAACTATCGAAGCCGTCGTAGTCATTCCAGTCTCTCTTTCAGAAGCTTTAACGATTTGATAGTGCAAAACTGGCGATCCTGATACTTCGGTAGTTATTCCAGTGGGTCTGTGTGTGAATTTTACGACCCTTTCTATCTGCTCTGCAAGTTCCATCGTTTTATCTGGATCCGTCACTGTTATTGTTACCATCATTAATGCGAGAGTTTTCTTGGGAGCAAACTGACGTGCGTAGAGTTCCGTCAAACGCCTAATCTGCAAATCGTCGCTCGGAAGAACTCCTCCGTTCAGCTCTGCGATTATCAAAGCTGGAGAAGTCACGCCTTCGACTCCGTCTAGGTTCTTCAAGCTCCTCCCCAAATCGAGCATGTATTCGTAGACTTCTCTATTCACGACGTCGTCACCCTTTATCATTATGTAAATACCCTCTGCTCTAACTCCGAAGTCCTTTTGGTAAAGCTCAAGGTTTTTGTAGACGGGATCGCCTATCGGAAAGTATCTCTCGTATTCGAGAGATGTGTATTCTGTTTGAGAAGCGGAAATTAGAAAAATTATGACGACTAAAGCTGTAACAGAGACTACAAATCCCGGTCTTTTTGCTATGAATCTCGAAACTTTTTCGAGAAAGTCCTCGAAACTCACTTCTTATGCCTCCTCAAGTAGTAAGTAACTGCTACTATTGCTATTATAACAGCTAAGGGTTCTTACCTACGTAGGCGTTGATAGACCTACGTGGATATTCATCATCCATGTCTATCTCCCGTGTCCTGGTTACGCCAACCTAACAGATCCTAATATCCGACCTGCTAGGTTGGCTTTCAACTCTCAGCTAAGAGCACGGGGTACTAGGAATCCCCCGTTAGCCTCAGCAAGGCTTCATCGCCTGCCAGCCTTAAAGACTG
>CAYYFC010000043.1:0-10652 GCA_964471215.1 uncultured archaeon
CCACCTCTCCGCCTTGCGGACAGGTGGGTTTAACGGGGTGCTGACCCACCCCGTGTATATCCGATGAGGAGTGAGGCTGAGGATATGCACAAACCTCCCCGTGGGAATCCTCGCACTTCAGTGCGGAGAGGAGGTCAAATAATCCTTTTCGGTCAACCCAACGCTCAATCCTCTTATCCTTGAAATCCTTCTTATTTCCTCTTCAGTTAACATTTCACCACATCAATTCTTCCTTGCTTACATTAACTAACAGTTTCCATTTCGGGTTGTATTCTCCTTCCCTCCTCCTTGTTGGATCTAAAACGGAATGGCTCTTTTTAACGTATTTCTCCAAGTCCTTTGAATCCAGACCCAGGAAATCGAGGATAAAACCCAATCTTTTAATTATTGCATTATTACCCATCTTTAAAGCATATCCTGTCAATTTTTTGAAATCTATTTCATCTTTTGCAAGGAAAATAGCTTTGGCAATTTCACATATTCCACCACAATACCTTGGCTTATCCAGGCAATCTATTATAGTTTTTTCCTTATCAGAAATCCTAACCTTGAAGTTCGAGATTGCAATTTCGGTGAACCCAAAGAACTTTCTCTTAGATAGGTAAATAAACTTGAACTCCATTCCAAATATCTTCCTGCTACCAATTCTCTTGGTAGTTGCGACGAAAACTTTGTTTGGTATTTGCTCGGTAAATCCATAATAATTTAGAGCAGACCAGTAGGCTATGTAGGAGGGTTTGAACAGGGAAGCTATTATGAACTCATGTTCAGCATACATAGCTTTTATTCCGGCTGACAGAGGAATTATCATGTATTTCCCTTTTATTATCCTCTCAACCCATCTCTTCTTTATCAACCTATAAACGATAACTTTAGCATGCTCATAACTGCAATTCAAAACATCCATGACATCCTTTAACTCAAATACATTCTTCCTGTTCTCAGCTAAGCAAGAGAGAAGATAGCTTTCCTTCTCAGACAATCCTTTTCTTTTCTCATTAAAGGTAACAGTTTCTGTTACCATAATTACAACTTGTAAAAATTGTTTTAAATTCTTTTCATTTTCACATTACGATGCTGCAAAAAAATTTACAAATTTCCTCGAGCTTATTTAGAGGTCTAATCATGAAGGAGAGATCAGCTGAAGATTTAAAATGGATTAATGAGCATATAAGAGAATTACAGGAGAAATATCCAGACATGTACTGGCGGTTTACAATGGAAAATGTACGCGGCTGATAGAGATTTAAAAAATGTTTGTGAGCAGTTGGGAAGAGAAAGATAAAGCATTAAATACTTTTGATGTAATAAAATAAGAAAATAAAATATGGAGGACTATTGCTGGCTGAGGGGAAGACAGAAAAAAGGTTCGCATAGTTGAAAATTTCGGAAATACCAAAGTTTTCCCGATCACAGTCAAATTCCGTCAACGATTTCAGCTATCTCGGACGGAAGGACGTGAAGATATCTCTTTCCCCTGTAGATCGTAGCAACTACAAGCCTCGTTCTTTCTCTGTTTATCCCGTAGTACTCCCTGAAGGGTGCCTCGTCGAACCTAAGATCCTTCCTCGACAATACCTCATCCTCGAAATCCCTTGAGAAATCCTTGAAATCCATCTTTTTACCGTGTCTATCGACTATTTCAACGTCAACAACGTACTTCCTTCCCTTTTTCCATATGCAGTAATTCTCGGCATGGTTTATTCCAAGAACAGGATTCACATTAACGTTTTCAAGAGAGTTCGATTCGACGAAGTCGAACAACCTGCAGAATCCCTTTATCTGGTATTCGAAGAACTTTTCCGGCATGTCTGAAAGCCATTCGAACTGGTACTCGTTCACGCCTTTGAACGATACGTCGAAGTCAACCCTCAGATCTCCTATTTCAAGCAGATCTTCCATGTCTATTCTGTTCATCCCCGCGAGAACTCCATTTGTCTCAACTATGAGCTTAGATCTGGAAACGCATTCAGCAGATCTCTCATCAAAACACATCTTCCTGCATATGTCGAGAAGATTCTCCTCATTGCCTAAGATCTTCATAACCTCAACAAGGTGATGCCACTGAAGCGTCGGCTCGTTTCCGGTTATCCTTATAATACCTATTCCGTACCTAGATCTCGATACAAACGGATCTGTCAGGGTGTGATGGACCCTGCACAGTATATCCTTTACGACCTGAACAGGCGTCTTCCTTATCTCAAGCTCTGAATTCCTCATCTTCCATCCCCAGCAGTACTTGCAGTTCAGGTTGCAACCCTTAATATCGAGAACTATCTCGAGTTCGGAATCCGCCAGGCCGCAGGATGCTATGCAGTCGTGATCAACATAAAGCTTATTGCACCTATGCCATCCAAGCCCCCTTCTCTTAAGAGGGACCCATCTCGTTCTGTAGTAAAGATTCGAGTACACACCGATCACAGCATTAGTAGGCTTTCGGTATTTTTAACCGTTTGCAGGAGAAGACATTATGATAAAAAACGTGGAAGAACTATCAAAATGATCTGCCGGAGGAGTTTGACCTCTTTGCACTGAAGTGCAAGGGTTCCGGCGGGAAGTTTACGTATATTTTCAGCCTCGCTCCTCATCAGATATACGCGGAGCTGGCTAGAGCCTCGTTAAGCCCACTCGTCCTTGAGGAGAGGTGGGTTATAGTTCTCCTTGCTTGGTTAAACTACTTAACATTGGACAAATCTAAGCGATGCTTTATAGGTATATCACCTACCTCTCCCCAATTCATCCCTGCTTTAAACAGTATATGACAAAGTTCAAGTTTTGGGCACATATGCCCACATCTTCTTGTGGACAGGTGGGTTTAACGGGGCTCTGACCAGCCCCACGTATATCTGATGAGGAGCAATTAGGTTTACTAAATGGGATTAAGGATTTTTATTTTGTTCTAAAATTTTTTCAGAATTTTTATTTCGGAATTAAATGTCGGACTTTTCCGTTCTAATTCTAAAATTGATGAATTCTGAATTTCCAAAACTCGTCAACATTATAGCCATAAATTTCTACGGTTGAAATAATTACTTAATACAAATGACTAGATTAGAGTATCTAGAGTCTTGAAGTTTTTTCCATAGTTTGTCATCTGTCGTAATCAGTTTCTCATTGAGTTTAGATGCCAAGGCTACAAATAGTGCATCATAAACTGTGATAGACACATCCAACGCTATATCAAAAGCCGAATCAATGAGCGATAAGCTGTCGACGACCTTGCATATCTTACTCACGAACTCCACTGCTTTTCTCAAAGCTTGCTTCGAGAGATCTTTATCCTCACCGTATACGTACACCTTTTTCCATGCCGCATTTGCAACTTCTGAAAACGCTTGATCAACTGTATAATATTCGCTGAATCTATCAACTTCTTCTTCTACTTTATCTGAAACATCTTCTTTGAAGAACAACGCTACTATGGCGCTCGAATCTAAAACTACCCTATCTCCCATCTCTATCCTCTCTTATGAGTTTTGATGCCGGAACACTTGTTTTCATTTTTTCTCTCAGTTCTCTAGCCTCTTTTAACAACTTCTTCTTGTATTCTTCCTTAACTCTCTCTTCCACGAGCTTCCTAATTTCCTCTTGCCAGTCTATATCTTTTATCTCTTTCATCATCTCCTTTATCTCTTTGTGTATCCTGATACTGTAAACAATTGTACTCATATCTGATTGTTTACATAATTAGTATATATGGCTTACGTAGAGCCAATCGACCAGGTCCTATAAGTGTTGTTAACAAATATTATATTTGGTCTAATTGATAGTTACACAAATGCGTTAAGCTGACCTCCTCCCCGCCCTAAAGGGCGAGGCTTCCAGCCCGCAAGGAGTGTGAAAATCTGAAGCATCCTGAAAAGTGCAGTATATTCAAGTTTTTCAAAGGAAGAAAATAGAATAAAATGGAAAAAGAGAATAAAACCTATACACATAGACTTTTACAGAAAGTTGCTAAGAAAGCCCTGCATTTCACAGTAGTCCCGAAAGTTGGCAATTAGGCTAATCTAAATAGTTTAAAATTTTTATTTTATTTCTAAAATTTTTATTTCAAAGTTAAATGCCAAACTTTTCCATCTACTGTTTAAAGCGAGGCTTCCTTAACAATGTTTTGTGATTGTGCTGAGCAATGAGGATATACCCGGATTCCTTATAGAATTGCTTAGCTGACTTCCACTCAAAGCCCTATGGGTGTCATAGAAGCAAGGCTTCTACCGAATGAAATTCGCTATTATATGCTGCGATTTCGGCCATTTCATATTGACGAATTGGACTTTCTCGACAGTATTTCGTTTAAAATCCTTTCTACTCTTTTTTCTGCGGTCGTTGCCGGTAACTCCGTAAATCTGTTGTTGTATATCTTCTTCAAGATCTCGTAATGCTTAGATCTCTCAGCTATATCCCTTAGCGATCTGAACCCGTCATCCACGTAGACGTTTAGAGGCTGAAGTAAGAAGACGACATCGTACCTATCGATGTACCTCCTGACGATACCAGATATCTTCCGACTCAAATTCGACGGAAGGTAAAGCTTTGAATAGAGGTAGACTTCGGCAACGGTACTGTCGCATATGACGAAATCATAGGACCTGATCAGATCAGACTCCATCTTAACTTTCATCTTCAAAACCTCAAGCTCAAATCTGAAATAATCTAAGGGATTCCTTCTTATATCGTCCACCTTTTTATATCCCATTTTTTTTGCAACCTCCCTTGCAAACTCTGGAATTACGACTGAACTGAAGCCCATGTCTGACAATCTCTCATTAAGTCTTTGCGAGACCGTGGTTTTACCGGAAAGGGTTGCACCTCCTATTCCTATCAGCATTTCAATCATTTTTGGAATTGGGATTTTATTTATCCTTTGTGGTGTTAACGTTTAAGTATGTATTGGGAACCGTTGACACCATTTCTCCATCGGTGCATAGTTGATATGTCGCCGTGAGATAACGGCATGCATGCTGCGATAACAATCAAAAAGTAATAGACATGCTCTTCTGTGCAAATTGTCCAGACGCATAACATCCCGTTCAGATTCATCCATATTAACCCTTTCCCTGCTCAGAGCGGTAGGTTGGAAAATAGATGGTGAGCTTTGACCAGGTCAAAACGAGTATTATATCCCTGTATCTTCTGCAAACGATAAATTTTAAATTTTAAAATGGTTAAAGAGATTGGAATGCCCGACTGGCTTGCACATGTACTCTTTGCATATGTGCTGTGCAAGGTTCTTGGATTTAAATTCAAAACCTTCAGAAGAGGAGAATACGTTGCAATAGTCATGTTAGGATCTCTCGTACCGGATGTCGTAAAGATCGGAATGCTATTCGATTTATTTAATATATGGATATGGGATTGCATTGAACCTCTGCATACACCTGCTGGTTCCCTGCTTGTTTCAGCCCTAATTTCTCTACTTTTCCGAGATTCAATAGTATTTCCACTGCTCGTACTCGGATTCGCAACTCATTACTTTCTCGATTTCCTCATGGGTCACGTCAGCGGAGGAATGCTTTTGCTCTTCCCATTCAGCTGGAACGAGTATCAGCTGGGGTTGATCCATTGTGATGAGTACAGAGTTGCCCTAATAATGTCTGTTCTTGCAATTCTCATGTATTCCATAACTAGGCGTAGTAGATGAGATATTCATACCTTTACTCGTCGCACAGACGTACTGTGAATCTTTAAATGTCTAAGAATTTTATTATCTGTAATTCATGAGAATTTATACATCGATTCGTCTGCAAATCCAGAAGAATCTTAAATAAAAGCATATCGGGTATGAAATCTGAAATCTAATTGAATTAGTCCAATCAGATTTATTTATTTGTCGATTTGGTTTTAATCGCATGGCTATGGCTGCGTAAAATCCAAATCGGCCTCTGATTTTTTAAAAATTTATAACGATAAAGTTTAAAAATATAGCATTACAGATATAATGGGTCTGATGATGAGATGCGAGCACAGATCCAGCAGGAAGGTATGGGCTAAAATGCAGAACGGTGTTATGAAGCCCCATCCTTACTGTGCTAGGTGCGGAACACTGAAGAATGTATCGTCAGATAAGGGTAAAAGCATAAACTACTTTATAGTTGCCCTGTCAAGGCTCAGGAAGATTTTGGAGAGGAGGGGTTATAAGATATCCGATGCTCAGATAAGGTTAATTGTGAAGGATTTGAAAAATACTGATGGGTTTACCGATACATGGTGGATGACGTTTTCGAGGCAGAAGGAGATATTTACCTGTGTGGTCTGGAAGTATGTTAAGATTTCTAAGGATCTGATAGATTTTGCATTGAGCTAAGCTGGCCAGCAGAAACTGAGCTTGGGCGATGAGGGGGGCTGGCCAGAGATAGTTAGCTTAGTATATATACAACTTTTATTATCTCATTTCAATAATTAAACGTGATCTTTTAATGGACGATTGGAAATTCCGATTGGAATTTATAAGGAGAATGGTGGCTTAAATGGGATTAGTATATGTAGATGTTATCGTTCGTGGTAGAAAGAAGGAGAAAAAGATGAAAATGGTTGTGGATACCGGATCAACTTATATCGTGTTGAGTAAAGATGTTATCAGGGAATTGGATTTGCACGAGACTCCTTATAAAGTAAATATAACCTTGGCTGATAATAGGGTTGTAGAGGTGAGGTTATTTCTGGCAGAGGTCGAAGTTGAAGGAAGAAAGGGGCCAGCTTTTGTTGCTGAGCTTGATACACCGACACCACTTTTAGGTGTTTATGCCCTCGAAACACTTGGATTTAAGGTAAATCCGATAACTGGAAAATTGGAAGAGATTTCACCAGAAGGGGGATATCTACTCTAATACAATTCCATTTATAAATTTTATTGAGATATTCGCTTAATAAAAGCGTTTGCTCTGTTGAAAATTAGAATGCACGGTATGACATAGAGTGGTTGCCCGTGCATTATCTTTTTGTAACTACGAATACTTGCACGGGCTTTTCCCTCAGCCACCTCATCTCCATCGGTGGTTCATTGGGAGCTACATCCCCGCACACCACAGGGTACGGGTTACGGGATTACACCGTCATCGGCAAAGCCTGATGGCATCCAAAGTAAGTATGTGAGTAGTTTATATTAGTTTTAAGTTCCCATAGTTTCCAAAATCACTCAAATACTCAAGTGAATAGTCTATGAAAATTGTTACTGCTCCGCAAAGCATTCACTGGTATGGAATTACATGGTGTTTTAAGGAATGGTAAGGTTTACTAAGCATGCACAAGATAGATTAAATGAATATGGGATACCGCAGGAGGATGTCATTGATGTATTAAAGAAACCGGAGAGAGTATTTTTAGATTTGGCCCCCTCCTCGCCCTGAAGGGCGAGGATTCCTGACGGGGAGGTTTGCGTATATCCTCAGCCTCGCTCCTCATCGGATATACGCGGGGTGGGCTAGCACCCCGTTACCCCTATCCCTTACGGGATTCGGGGTTATGAAGGCTTATTTGACCCTTTCCACCCGACATTAGACAAATCGAAGCGAATCTTTATAAAAATAACGCTCCACCTACCTCCTCCTCCCTCCTCCCCTAATTCATCCCCGCTATAAGGCTTTCTTGGCGACATTTTGTAAATAAGTCTCATTCATAAAAGAAATCTCATACTGAACAAGCTGAATGAATTAAAAATTTGCTTGGAGGAAGGAATATTTCCCGTTAGATGTTTTGAGCTGAGAACATGAAAGTAACATTCATTCCTCATGCCTTAGACAGGATGAAAAAGAGAGGAATAACGGAGAAGATGGTTTTAGAAACGTTAAAAGATCCTGAGAAAGTTGTGGAAGGTTATGGAGGTAGGAAGATAGCTCAAAAAATGCTTGATGATAAGTTGTTGAGAGTTATATACGAGGAGAAGGAAGATAAGTTGGAGGTGATTACAGCATATTTGACATCAAAGGTAGATAAATATGGGTGATGGGGTATGAAGGTTTATTACGATCCTAAACACGATGTGATGTATATAGAGTTCTCGGATAGGAATGTAGTCGATACGATTGAAGTAGAGGATGGAATTTTGATCGATTACGGTGAAAACAAAGAAATCGTAGGTATTGAAATAATCGATGCATCTCGAAGGTTAAAGGCTAATTTACAGGAGATAACAATTAGATTAGAGCAGTTATGAAAATCGCTTTCATTTACGATGCGATTTATCCTTGGGTGAAGGGGGAGCTGAGAAGAGGATTTACGAGATAGGTAGAAGGTTAGCTGATAGGCATGAAGTTCACTGGTATGGGATTGGATGGTGGTTTAAAGATAACATTAATGAAACAATGAATCACGATGGAATAATCCTGCACGGTGTCTGTAAGCCGATGCAACTTTACGTTGATGGAAGGAGGAGCATAAAGGAAGCTATTTACTTCGCTGGAAAGCTTTTGCCGAAGCTGATAAAGGAGGAATTTGATGTTATTGACTGTCAGGAGTTTCCTTACTTTCCATGTTTTAGTGCTAAGGTTCATTCTTTATTTAGAAGAACACCGTTAGTCATAACTTGGCATGAAATATGGGATAATTACTGGTTTGAATATCTCGGTAAAAAGGGTTTGTTTGGATGGATTGTAGAAAGATTAACTGCAAAACTAACGAGTAAAGATATTGCTGTTTCTGAGAGAACCAAAAAGGATTTGGAAGGCTTAGGAGTAAAAAATGTTAAAGTTATTCACAACGGAATAGATTTCAAAAAGATATGATTAGAGAGTCGTGATTGTCATGATATTACCGAAGAGACTTGAGGAGAGGATAAAGAAGGAAAGCGAGAGGCTAGATATTCCAGAGGAGGAGTTAATTTTAAAGGCGTTATCTGAATTTTTTAAGGAACCTTTGGATCCAGAGTCAAAGGTGGAGTTACATCTTAAGCTGTGTGAGAAGTTTCTGAAAGAGGTTGAGGAATTACTAGCAAAGGGAGACTATGTTCAAGCTTCTGAAAAGGCTTGGGGAGCTTCAGCTCAAATGGTGAAAGCTGTCGCGGCTAAGGAAGGGAAGGAGCTGAGAAGTCATGGTGAACTGCATAAGTTCGTCGTTGAACTTAGAAATAGGCTGAACGATTCCGAAATATCTACTCTATGGAGTTCGGCCACAAGTCTGCATCAGAACTATTACGAAAACTGGTTGCCAAAGGATATCGTCAAAGATCTGATCGAGAACGTTAAGAAGTTCGTTGAGAAGTTAAAGGTGTTACTATGAAGATCATCAATGTTTACGACGGACATGAAAGGGTGTTTCCTGTAGGAGAAGCTTATTAAGGGATTGAAGAAGAGAAGTTGGAAGCCATTCCAAGCGGAATAGATCTTGATGAGTTTAATTTAAGCAAAGAAGAGGTTGAAAGGGTAAAGAGGAAGTATGGGATTGATGATGATAAAGTAGTGGTGATGTTTTCTAGTAGCATAACCCCAAGAAAGGGTGTAATTCATTTGGTTAAAGCTGTTGAAATGATAGATGATAGAATTTTTTTGTTAATTGTTGGAAATCCAAACGTTGATAGGGAATATGCTAGAATTGTTATGAATTATGTTAAAAAAAAGGATATTAACGCTAAATTTATTGGATTCGTTCCCTATGAAGATTTAAAGGCTCTGTATTCAGCTTCTGACCTCCTCCCCGCCTTAAGGGCGAGGGTTCCCCATGAGGGAACAGGCTCTTGCCCCATCTCACGACGGTTTCATCGCCTTCGGTTGGTGTCATCGGGCCGGGTCAGAGAACCCTCTGAAGGATAGATAGAGAGGATTGAATAAAAATGTTTAGGGAGAAGTTTGAAACACTCTTCAACGTAATCTAAACCAACCTCCTACCCCCTCCTCCCCTAATTCCTCTCTGCCATGAAAAGCAATCTTCCTTAGCGACATTTTGTGAGGAGTACAGCGAAAACATGATAATTCATTACTCGGAAGAAAACAGGGTTGTAAAAATTGAGATATTGAATGCTTCAAAGACAATTCTTAACTTTTTACAGCAAATTCTTGAGCAGAAACCGATAAAAGAGATTGCGAAAGCGCAATAAAGGGCATGAAAATCGCTTTCATTTACGATGCGATTTGTCCGATAAAGGATGGAGCTGAGAAGAGGATTTATAAATTAGATTGAAAAATGCTATGAAAAATCCAAAGATAATTATTAACACATCTTCGTGGATTAACATATATAACATAGGGTTAATCGATTATTTACTATCTAACTTTCAGGTCTTTGTAACCCCAAAAGTATGTGAAGAAATTTTGAGTGGCAAAAACTTTGCTGAAGATGCAATTGTATTCGAGAAGGCTGTAAATGAGGGTTTGGTCAAAGTAATAACTCCAAAGGAAATTCTAAAAGAAATAAAACATGAGATTAGCATATCATCAGGTGAAATGGAGATAATAGCATGCGCGATTACAGATAAGGATTCCTTATAGACGATGCAAAAACTTATCGCGTTATGGACAGATTTAACATTAGATACATCTCCTCAGCACACGTTGTGATCGATGCGTACATAATAAGCGAAATTACTAAGGAGGATGCGCTTGCAGCACTAGAAAGGTTGAGAAAATCTTTAAGAGATGAAGTGATAGATAGAGCGATTGAGGTGTTAGAAAGTGAATTTAAAATTGAGTAAAGAAAGTAGGGAGTGGTTAAAGAAGATAGCA
>CAYYFC010000044.1:0-10275 GCA_964471215.1 uncultured archaeon
CATCATAGGAAACATTACATCTTTTTGTAGGAATTAAGAGTATTTAAAGCTACCTCCAGCCAACCCCCTTGCCCATCCCCGCCTTGAAAAGTGATGTTTTGTAAGTAACAATTTTATAACCCCGACTATTACGACTGATAAGAGCAGGGTTAAAAAAGCAATTAGTCTCAGCCAATCGTAATCGCCTATGTAAAGCTTTACGAGTATTTCTCTCAGGATAAATATGGAGGCTACTTCGGCCATTATGTGCAGCCTTATAACCCTGTATTCTAGGTATTCCGTGAATGCCCTTACAAGTTCAACCAGTACGAAGAATGTGAATATCTGGGCAATCAGCTTATCAGGAGATCTTATACTTCCTGACGTTATGACTTCAGGCAGGGATTTGACTATTATGTATGTGTTTATTGCCTAATGAAACAGTTTAGGTTTTAATAGACATTCGTAGACATTTTAGAGCGTTAATACCTCTTAAAGCAATAGCATAAGCTGAAGAAGGATAGAAAAATTTATAAACTTTTCCATCCTCCTTATCTCAAAGGGAATGTGGGAGTGTCGTGGGTGGGAGTCCTAAGGTGATGATGATAAAGGGAGAGGGAACGATGAGCAGAGCGAGATAACCTCTCCATCCTTATCCCGAACCGAGGAAGGGTTACTCCCTACCCCTTGGCATCCCCCAACCCAATGAAGGTGGACGTTCGCTCATCAATGCGGACATCCGCTGAACCCCTAGCAGAACAACCATGATAATCGCCATTATATATATCATTGTATAGTAAGCCTTGTTAAAAATTAAATGCGTTTTATCCTTTTTCATATTCATCCGAAGTACTTTTCGCCCCTTTCTAATGCCCTTGCAATGAGCATTGAAGTACTCTTCAAATCATCTAAATCTATTACCTCTACAGGACTGTGTATGTACCTTGAGGGTATGCTCACGACTCCTGTTGGAATTCCCGATTTTGTAAGATGTATTGCTGTTGCATCCGTTGTTCCCCCTTCCGCAACCTCGAGCTGATACGGTATACCGTACTTTTCGGCCGTCTCAACGAGCCAGTTAAGAACCTTTTTAGAAACTATTATACCCCTGCCCGATGCATCCACAACTGTTATAACGGTACCCTTACCGAGCGATATATCCATATGCGCGGATTCTGCTCCCGGGAAATCTGCAGCTATGCATACATCCACAGCCAGCGCAACATCAGGCTCTATTGCGAATGCAGATACTCTTGCACCCTTCAATCCAACCTCCTCCTGTACTGTTCCGACTGCATATATTGTTGCATCGCTCTCTGTATTCTTAATAGCTTCAATCATAGCAGCAACTCCTACTCTATTATCCAGTGCCTTTCCGCTAACCTTATTTTTACCAATCTTTACGAGTTCTCTGTCCAACGTTATAGGTGTTCCTATTTCGATTCCCATTTCCAGTACCTCATCTCTGGAACTTGCACCGACGTCTATGAACATGTCCCTTATCTCCACTACCTTCTTCCTCTCCTCCTCCTTCATAAGGTGAGGTGGTTTGCATCCTATGACACCGTATATCTTTCCCTTCTTCCCGTGAAGTACTACCCTCTGACCGAGCACTATCTGATCGAACCATCCGCCTATCGGTGCAAATCTTATGAAACCCTTCTCATCTATCTGTTTCACAATGAATCCTATCTCATCTATATGAGCTGTTATCATCTCCTTGAATTCCCTACCGTTCTTTATGCAGATTATATTGCCCAGCTTGTCTACCTTAATCTCATCCACGCAATCCTCCAGTTCCTCTCTTATTATATCCCTAATTTCATCCTCATATCCGCTTATTCCGTGCGCGTTGCTAAGCCTTTTCAGGAGCTCGAACATAGGGTTAAATCTCCTGAATAGCAATAAATCGTTTTTCCATTTAGGCAAACCGAAAAGTTTAAATATATTTAGGGAGTCCTAATTTCGATGAGCCTAAAAGCAAACGTAAAACCACTGGCTCTGCTCGACGAGGGAAGCGAGGGCATAGTTGTCGATGTAATTGGAGGCAGGGGTGCTATGAGGAATCTGCTGGCACTCGGAATCGTACCTGGCATAAAGATTAAGGTTTTGGGGAATAGAGGTGGAACCCTTCTCGTTCTGATAAACGGATCGAAATTTGTAATCGGAAGAGGACTGGCAATGAAGGTGATCGTACATGCTAAGTAGGAGAATTGAAGATTATTTGGAGGCGATATATGAGCTGTGCGATAAAAACGGATTTACAAGGGTTAAGGAGATAGCCAAGAGGTTAAATGTAAAACCGGCAACGGTTTCTGAAATGCTCGAAAAGCTATCGAAGAATGGATTTGTAATATATAAAAAGAGGCTTTACGTAACGTTAACCGATAAAGGAAAGGAGGTTGCGAGATCTGTTAAGGAGAGAAGGGAAATACTTGTGAAGTTCTTAACGACGCTCGGTGTTTCCAAGGATATAGCCGAAGAGGATGCATGCATGATAGAACACGTACTCCATCCAGAAACCGTAAGACAACTCAAGAATTTCGTTAAGTTTATTGAAGAAAGTCCTGTTCTGGAGCCTAAGTGGCTCATACATTTCAGAGAATTTTGCAAAACAGGTGTTCACCCATGCGACAGGGTTAGGCAGAAGGCATGATCAAACAGTAGTCTCATAACAGCATATCATATTTCTTATCCTCTTGATGAATCTCGGACATTCAGAGCATTCGGATGGTAAGATTACAAATCCGTCCTCGGGGCACGTCAAGACTTCTATCGAAACTATTCTGTACCTTGGCATAGTTGGTTTTTGATTGAATATCCTTTCGAACTCCTTTAACGTCAACACGGGCGCAAGCGGATCCTCGAGGTCTATTACAAGCTGAATTGTTCTTATGGGTGTATACCTAATTCTGACAGCTTTATCCAATTTCATCTCTTCCACGCTCTTTCAGAATATCGATCCACGGGTTGTCCTGCATATAAGATGGAAGATCAGATGATACCTCTTCCTTAATAACTACTTCCTGTATCTTCACACCACTCCTGACGATTTCTCTTATCTGGGATTCAATCCTGTATACAGTTTCCTCGAGAACCTTAAGTCTGCTTAAGATCTCTCTTATTTCCTTTATAACCTCGACGTCCAGCAGAATCTTTGACTTGGATTTCTTAGCGGGCAATATCTCCTTTATCTCCCTTTCATCCAAAACTATCAGCCCTATCTTCATTCTTCTAAGTATCTCGCTATCTATAAGAGTTGCAAAGAGGCTCGGAACTACCATGTATACCTTATCGCATTGATTTCTAAGAGCTGATGTCTCCATTATAAATCTCATCAGCTCATTTTTGTTCTTTAAAGCTTCAACTGGCATGACGTTTATAAATACTGTCTCCTCCCCATCGGTAAATGCGAGGGATGGCTTGAACTCGAGATGTCTGAGTTCATCCTCATCAATCTCCACAAATCCCTTATTCATGAAGTATTCCCTGATTCTCTCAATCCTTTCCACGCCCATATCTACTCACTGAGTTTCAACCAACCTTCCATTCTTTCCCAGCTCCATTCGTATCTGTCAGGAACTGCGTATCCGTAAACTATGCATCCCCTCCACACGCTGTACTTTGGTTCTGATGCCATTTCCACATTAACATCTTCTATTCCGTTTTCCTTTAAAAGAAGCTTTATCTTGGTTACAGAATCTACAGCGGTCGGTTTGAATTCGTCCGGAGCGTTCCACTGGAAGTTTCCTCCTGATAGAAGTATATGTTTGTAGAGATAAGGCTGAAGCTCTATCGGACATCTCTCCGCCGATTCGACTATTGCTTCGCCAAGGTCTATCATACCCCTGAACAGTACATCTCCAACCTTTACATCGCTTGGTCTGGGCATTCCCCTTTTGAAATAACTGTTGAATATTTCATGATTAGGGTTGAATATGTATTCCCCTATTAGAAACCTCGTCCAGGATTCAGATCCCAGATCTATTACTATCCTCGTATTCTTGATTCTAAATCTAACCCTGTACCTGTCTGGATCACTTTTCGCTTCTCTTATAGCCTTTTCAAGGTCCCTTGGTATGAGTCCTATGTTTTCCTTGACCATTGTAACTACGGCTTCCTCCTTGGCAAGATCTCCGTATCCTGCATCCTTCAAGATCTCGCTTGTTAACGTGTTGGCGTCTCCTCCTCCCCTGTTAAGGGCTATGATAGCATTTCTAATCGGATACCTCGATATTGGGCATATCTGCGTATTTCCATGCCCACTTTCGATTACTATACATGTGGGAACCTTATGAGCTATTGCAACGGCCAAAGGCTGGGATATAATGGTAATAGCTCTGATAAGCCTTTCCTCTTCGTTTATTTCTCTGTGTATGTCGAATATCTTCTCATACATGTACTTGGGGGCCACCGCCGAAAGAGCTGCGACGACGTAGAATCCCTTGAATTCTGGATCGACTGGTCTGAACTGCTCAAGCCCGTATCTTGTTAGCTCGTATATAACCTTCCAGGCCTTTCTGTCGTTTAGAGGTATTATACCGTCCTTCATCGGATAAACTAGCCTTGAGCTTAAATCCTCTCTTGCCTCAAGATAAAGAGGTACTTCCTTTCCGACTATTACATCCTTTGTAACCCCTGTAATCCTGTACATTATCGAATCCTTATCCGGGAAGTATCCTCTGTTTTCTACCATCTCAGGCTTCTCTCCGAGCGTTATAGGTCCGTATTTGTAGTAAGATGTTCCGTAATCCTCTCCAAACACATACTTCTTCTTATATCTCTCCTCATTCATAATCTATAAATCGTATTCTTATCTTTTAAAATAATTTTTCAAATCCAGGGAAAAGGGGATTTAAAGGTTTTGTTAGATGCCGTTATAGAGTTCATAGGGATATACTGGAATTAAGTTTTTTAAATTTCGATGTAATTGAAGACATAAATTTGATTGTAAATGTATGTTTTAAGGTAAGATGAGAGAAGTCAGGGATTCCCATGAAAAAGGAGAAAGTCTAATGATATACTCCCCAATAAAAAGAGAGTTATTGAATTAAGAACATAGTGTAGGTATGAATTACTCACACGTTGTCCAAACACCTAACAATAGGTATGATCAGATCTGCTGTACGAGTTTCAGCGGTAATATACAAATAAGTCTTTAAACCGGAATGAGCTTAAAATTGTACTTATGCCGATCTCAAATTTTCACACAATCTGTAAATATTATTACTCATTCAGATTTTAATTTTTCGCAGAAAAATGGATCTCCAAACTCCATTTTAGTCGTATCTTAACGTTTTAGATTTGGTTTCAAAAACCTAATTTTATTAGAGTCAACTATTTATACAGCTAAATTAAATAAGCATACTATGAAGAGATTGCACGATTTAGAACCAGGGACGAGGGCTGTTGTTTTGGAAGTTGAGGGCGATCTTGCACTAAAAAAGAGACTCCTGGGGATGGGGTTGACAAAGGGTGTTGAATTAAGGGTTGTCAGAAACGCTCCACTCAAGGATCCCATGGAAATAGAGATCAGGGGTTATAACCTATCGATTCGTAAATCCGAAGCAAAAAACGTAATAGTAGAGGTGAGAGATTGATAAGGGTTGCACTGGCAGGAAATCCAAATGTTGGAAAGAGCGTGATATTCAACGCTCTAACAGGTGCTAAGCAGAAGGTAGGAAACTGGCCTGGCGTTACGGTTGAGAAAAAGGAGGGTATATGTGAGTATAAGGGAATAAAAATGCAAATAGTCGATTTACCTGGAATTTACAGCTTAACCGCTACTTCCATAGATGAGAAGATTGCCAGGGATTACATACTTAACGAGAAACCAGATGTCGTCGTGGATATAGTTGACGCTTCAAACATAGAGAGGAATCTTTACCTAACACTTCAACTGATTGAAATGGAGGCGAACATAGTTGTAGCCTTAAACAAAATGGATCTGGCAAGGGTAAAGGGATATAAGATAAATGTCAGAAGGCTTTCTATGGAGCTCGGTGTTCCTGTTGTTCCAATGGTTGCCATAAAGAACGAAGGTATAGAGGAATTAAAGCAGGCAATAGTATACGCTTCAAAGAATCCTAAGAAGCCTCTAATAAGGTACAATGATGGAGTTGAAAGAGCAATAAGCTCAGTTCAGAGAAAGGTAATAGAGAATTCAATTCTTCCGGAATATCCATCGAGATTTGTCGCGATAAAGCTTCTTGAACTGGATGAGGACATCTTAAGGAAGGCTGGGATAAGCGAGGAGGTAGTTAAGGGATGGATTTCGTGAGCCTTCTGGCGATGGCAAGGTATGAAAAGATAGGGGAGATAATAGGGAGATGTGTCGAGAGAATAGAAAAGCCCAGAACGTTTTCAGATCTGATAGATACTGTCGTTCTCGATAAGTATCTGGGTATTCCCATATTCTTTGCATTGATGTGGGCTGTTTTTCAATTTGCGTTTACAGTTTCGGCTCCATTTAGCGATGCAATAGATGTATTTTTCTCTTTCTGTTCAGATTTCGCCAGAAAAAATATAGAGAATTCCCAGATGTCATCCCTGATAGGAGATGGGATATTCGGCGGTCTGGGATTTGTCTTGGTATTTCTTCCGCCTATAGCCTTTGTTTTTATAGCCCTTGCAATCCTCGAGGATACGGGTTATCTGTCGAGAGCAGCATTTGTAATGGACAGGGCTATGACCAAAGTTGGATTGCAGGGAAAATCATTCATACCAATGCTTCTTGGTTTTGGATGTAATGTACCTGCCATAATGGCAACTAGAACCATAGATGATGAGGCGGATAGAAAGATAACGATAATGGTAAATCCACTCATGTCCTGCAGTGCGAGGCTTCCGGTTTACCTTCTTTTCGCCGGGGTCTTCTTTAAGGAAATAGCAGGAGCTGTTATAACTTCGATGTATCTGCTTGGGATTTTCCTTGCGGGACTAATGGCTGCTATTTTCAGAAAATTCATATTCGGAGGAAAACCCTCACCTCTTCTCCTAGAAATGCCCCCATATCAGGTACCAACCGTCAGAAGTGTTCTGAGCAATGCATGGATAAGAACGCAGGTATTTCTAAAGAAAGCAGCAACAATTCTGTTCATAGGAGCTGTCTTCATGTGGTTCTTAACGACGCATCCTTGGGGTGCTACAAACGGCGGTGAGCTGATAGAGAACTCATACGCATCTGTAATAGGTCACGCCGTCGAACCGTTGATAAAACCCTTAGGACTTGACTGGACTGCAGGTGTTGCCCTTATCGGCGGTTTTATGGCAAAGGAAATAGTTGTTGGAACTCTGGGAATAATATACGGTGTTAGTGAGGAAAGAGTTGCCGAAGTTATTCCAAAGCATTTTACACCATCATCAGCAATTGCTTTAATGATTATAACGTTAATATACGTACCATGTCTAGCGACAATAGGGATACTGAGACAGGAACTTGGTAACTGGAAGTGGACTGCATTTGTAATAGCGTATCAGCTAGTTCTGGCCTATATCGTCGCCTGGATTGTTTACACGATAATTCACCTCGGAGGTATATAGATGAAGGCTTATTCAGTTGCTCTTTTTCTGACAACACTTGTATTTGGATTGATAGAGGTTATAGGGGGGATAAGAGGTGAACAGATAATCCCCATAATTCCTGGAGATTTATTCGGAGGTTTTGTTTTAATTGTGATATCAGCTATATTCCTTAGAGGTCTAACATATGATCTTAAACCTTTCTTTTACTTCGGATCTCTTATGCTCGCTGTTTTTGGTATACTCTATACCCTGGTTCTGATTGCAAGCTACCTAGATGCCTTAATAGTTGGAGAGGATTGGAATATTGTAGATTATTTAAGAATAGAGATATTCCTCCTGCCTTTATCTATTCCAGGTCTTGTTGAGCTCAACAGGGAGAGAAAATATCTTCCCCCATAGCTACGTTTCCGAGTTCTGAAGTTTATAGTAGATTGAAAGATCACCTCTCAATTATGAACTCATCGACCTTAATACCAAAATGTCTAGCCTTTTCTCCTATCCATACAAGGACTTCGTCTCCCTCCTTCAATTCCGAAACGGATACGTGTTTTCCTTTTGGATTTATTAGCTTAATTGTTTCAGCATTCTGCAGTATCACAGTACCTTCCTCATCGTTCGAAACAGCTCTTATGAGCATTAGAGGTCTCTTTTCTATCTTAACCCTTCCGACATAACTCCTTCTTGTACTGCCGTCAAATCTAACTATTTCGACCTCATCTCCTGCTTTGAGTTCCGCTAGATACTTAGTCCTACTTCCGACCTTTATGTACGCATTAACGCTTCCTGCGTTAACTCTAAAAGGTCTCGAAGATACATATTCGCTTTCTTCACTCTCGCTTGCGACGAGAAACATGAATCCTGCCCTGTTACCAACAAGCATACCCTCTCCAACTTCCATAAGCGTGATTGTATCAATGCAGACCCTGTCCCCCACACCCAGAGACTTTATTTCAACTATTTTCGCCTTTTTAAGATTTAAATGTCCCCTTTCACCGCTTGCAATATCATAATACTCCCTAAGCCTTTCTCTTTCAGTTTCAACCACTGCAATACCGTCGGCACCTTTTTCAAGTGTTGTTAAAACCGTTTTTGCATCTTCTATGGAATCCACTACTGCTATAATCTTAGCCTTTTGTTTCATGGCTATCAGATTTTCAAGGGGTATTATCTTCCAGTCGAAGAACCTTAGGAACAGGTAATCAAGTTTTTCGCATAGCTCCACAGCCTTATCCTGATCTTCTGCGGATTTAACATCTAAAAGATATCCTTTCTCACCTTCCGATTCCAGTTCATTTTCCTTCAGACCAAATACCTTTATTCTTCCCAGTTTTTTCGCCCTTTCCAAGAACTCCCTTTTTACAACGACTCCCGTGTATCCTATTTCAATTGCATCCTTTATCTTTTCCTTTTCGATTTCCCAGTCATCTCCAATTGCAAGTAACCATATCTCCTTCATAAAGAACCTCCTTAACGTCTTCAAGACTCGCGTTATCGTGAACTATCATCTTTAAAGCCTTTGCAATCCTTTCTGGATTTTTATGTTGAAATACGTTTCTGCCGATTGCCACACCGCATGCACCCGCAGATATCGCATCCTTAACCTCTCTTAAAAGCATGAATTCGTCTTTTTTTGCTCCTCCTGCAATTACAATCGGAATGTCTGCAGATTCAACTATTTTTTTGAAAGTTTCTGAATCTGTATAGTTCGTTTTGACTATATCTGCTCCTAGCTCATATCCTATTCTCACGGCATGCTTTACTAGCTCCGGATCTCTTTCATCTATTCCTTTTCCTCTCGGATATATCATCGCAAGCAGAGGCATACCCCAGTCGTCACATACCTCGGATATCATTCCGAGATCTCTTAGCTGATACTTTTCCGTTCTCGAACCTATATTTACGTGAACGCTTACGGCATCCGCACCTAGCTTTATCGCCTTTTCAACTGACGTAACTATTACCTTTTCATTTGGTTCGACCAGACTTGTTGAGGCGCTCAGGTGAATTATGAGACCCATATCCATTTTGGACACGTATTCAGATCTCCTCACAATTCCCTTATGCAATACGACGGCATCGGCAATTCCGTCAATTTTCCTCAGCACACCATCAACATCTTCAAGACCCTCAACAGGCTTTGATACACCATGATCCATTGGAACTATTATCGTTCTCCCGTTTCTTATTATCTTTTTGATCCTTCTCCTTTTTCCGAGCATTTAATCACCCCCACGGAGAATGATAGAAGAAAGAGAGACAACAGTTACCGGAAGAATTAATTCAGAGGCTAAACCAATAACTAAATCTGAACAAAAATGATTTCTGGGATTTTATATCTGGAATCACAGCCGGCATTTGTTAAGGGTTATGCGCCGAATATTTAAGTATTTCGATTGATGCTTCGATTAAATCTTTATTAACAGCATCTTTTCGCGCTCAGTCTTTTTGGCATTTATAGATGCAATACGGAATTGCATGCTTTTCCTCTGTAATCCATCCAAATCCGATGAGCTATCCGCCCTAAAAGCGAGGTTTCGCAAGCAACATTTTTATAAGATAGATATAAACTACGTAATCTCTACGTATGTAAAGGAAAGTCAAATAAAACAGAATTTAACGTTATACGTAGATAAAAATCTCGTAAAGGAAGCTAAGGAAATGGGAATAAATCTATCGGGGTTCAGCGGACGAAGTCTTTTATAGACATACGTCCGCTTTGGGACACATCACCCTTGAAGGATAAAACCTTCAAGGGCTCGTCCCCATTCGGGG
>CAYYFC010000045.1:0-9629 GCA_964471215.1 uncultured archaeon
CATCTGCTTTGTGACTCATTTCAGAATCACTATCTTTTCCTCTTCGACATTTAATGGGAATGTGCTCCTTCTTTTCACTCTTTCCCTCCATACGTCCACATTATAGAATATTGGTTGTACGATTATTCCGTTGCAAAGGAGATCCACATAGAGATCTTGTAGCGCTTTGAATACCAATTTTGAGCACTCTTGTGGGTCGTCACGTACGAGAATGAGCATATCGACATCAGAGCTTTCAACATTCCATGAACCTTTGGCGAGCGACCCGTATATTGAGATTTCGGCGACTTTACTCCCTAGAATTTTTTTCACCTCTTTAGCAAATTTCTTGATCATTCTCATGAGGAGGACAGGCTCCGGTGGTTCTTGATTGCAATCATAAAGGTTGGGAATTATGGCAATTTCGCATATGTTGTCGTTAATTTTGCATATGAGGGCTTTAGTCAGATAGTAATCGTTTATTTCGGAGTACTCCAATTTCAGGGAGATATTTATTGTGTTTTCGAGTATTATACGCATGTCATTTGATCTTCTTAATATTTTGGCGTCTACTGGGAGCTCATGGCAAGAAGCTATTGCGTTTTCCAAGCACATCGCTAGCGGTTCAATTAAAAAGTTACAATTCATGTCGAAGTGGCAGGATATTATCTCGGCAACCATATTTCCGTACTCGAGTCCGAGGTCTATCTCTAGGATGTCTTGGTAACCATCGATTAGTGGAAGCACGTCTGCGTAGCTTGTGTTATCGGAGTCCACGGCAATAGAGTAAAGATCGTTTTGTTTCACTATGCAAATATCCTCATGAGAGTAAGTAGATCTAATGCCACTCGTGAAGAGATCTTGTTCGTGAATACACCAGATTACCTCGCATTCGAGATCTTTATCGATCCAAACTCTGGTCACTCTCTCGTACGATGCCCCATGTACGCGTATTTTAACCGTTCTGAAAGTCTCTTTCATTTCAATGCACTCTTTCATAGTGTTGCTTCTTTATAAATAAAATCGGAATTTTGTTGATAACGGTTGCGTCAGGTATATGATGTTCCATTTTTTAAAATCCTCGATACTGGTGATCGTGAGTGATGGAGAGAGGACATTTTCCATCAAGTAGCATTCTAAAACGTGAATGTGCGGGTTGCGGTTTCGGTACTTAGACTGCCAGTATTTGAACATATAGTGGCAATAGAAGTTTTACCGCACTTCGTACGTAGTTACAACTCGATTATTCCCAGCTTTTCTAGATCTAGATACTGACTAATAATGGTTTCTGAGGGTTTTTACTTCGTTGCCGATCCTTTCCAAAAAAATATTGATCGCATTCCGGCCAGGAAAACGTAGAAAATCTCCTAACTCGTCAGCGGTATAACATTTGAGCCTTATGACCCGGGGGTCAGCATGAGAGTTACAAATCTATCCTGCCATGCAGGTTAAATTTTTCAATAGCAAATCCGTAATCAAATGTACCATTTATGCAACATTAGTGCGTGATGATGCAGCATGTCTCACATGATGGATGCACTTATAATGACCTTGGGCTTCGAGCCAGGGCCTCTAATTAGGGCTGTAGCAAAATATCCGCTCAAGGAGCGAGGTGATATCGTTATTTTTATGCCAACGTATCGTGATGAGCGGGCAGAGCGGGCCTATACCGATTTTGAAAAGATATGTAAGATGTTAATAGGGGATCGAAGCGATGTTCGCGTAAGCAGGTATGAAATAAATTTAGAAGACGTATCTAGTGCTATACTCAGGATAAGGAGGTTATTATCGAAATATAGTGATAAAGACGTTGCAATTTGTATAACTGGTGGGATGCGTGCGCTTTGCATATTGGTGTATATCGCCTATTTAATGACTCCATGGAAGCGAGATCCCGTGGTTGAAGTGTATGTAGAGAATCGGGGTTTCTCAGTGATGCTTCCTCCGGTTCATAAGGTATTGGAGTTCGGTTTAAGTTCGGAGAAGATCCAGATATTGAAGGTTCTTGCCGAAGGTGATAAGAGCGCATCAGAGATTGCCTTGTTATTGAATAAAGACAGAAGTACGATTTATAGACACCTTGAATGGCTGGAAAGTAGGGGTCTCATCGAAAAGGTTGAGCGTGGTCTATTCAAACTGAGTTATTTGGGTAAACTGATGTGTGAGTGAGTAGAAATCGAGTTAAAATGTTGCAATATTATGCAACATTTCGTATCCCATTATTTATGGATGTTGCATAAAGTTTAAAAATTCCTTTGTCGGGATATTTCTAAAGAGGTGGAGGGATACCCGTGAGTGCGCAGGATATCCTCAATAGTCTCTTAGAGGATAAGGAGGTAAGTGCGTTTGTGAGGTACTTGGCGGCGTATAAGGTGGTGGAAGGGAACTTAGGGCTTTTTGACAAACTTGCCAAAGCGAGGAAGATTGAGGAGTTTGCGCAGGCGGTATATGAGGCTCTAAGGGTAAAGGAGAGGGTGCTTAAGGAACTGGAGGAGGGAGTACAGAGAGGAGACTATAAGATCACTATTCCCGACGTAACGAACATCAGGGATTTCTTCAATGTCAGTGACTCTGTGGTGAAGAAGATTTTGGATTTAGGGAATGAGAATACGACGCTTGTGGGTAGTGTGATTTCCAGTAGAGCTCTTGCGTATGAGGGTATTGTGGAGGTAAAAAAATAGGAGTGGGAGGTGGTAGTTATGGTGTATTTGAGAATTACTGGTAGAGCGATTGTTAATGTACATACTGCGAACTGCGAGGGTGCGGTTGGTAACTATATGTCCCTATCCAAGATGTATATTGTCCGTAGGGTTAACGGAAGGGTCGAGGTAGATGAGGAGAACGTGATTTCGGGGAACATGTTGAAACATTGGCACGCAGTGGCGTATGTGGAAAGACTGAAGGCTGAAAATTACACGAAGATGTGTGAACTTTGCAAGAGGCATGTGATGTACAGGTCAAGCCTTAAACTCAATGATGAGTTTGATTATTTGGAGAAGTGCGCTGTAGAGGATCTACATGGTTTTCTTGATCCCGATGTTCAGATACGTCGGGAGAGCATTGCAAGATTCTCGTTCATGGCACCAATAGAGGAGTTGCCGTCGCACAGATCAGCGGTAACTCACAACAGGGTCGTAACGGATACTTCGGGAAAGATATCTGGTGAAATGATGATAATGAAGCGGGAGTATGCGAGCGGAATATATGGATTTGCATGCACCTTTGACTTAGATTACGTGGGTAGGTCGCAATCTGACCCTTCAAAGGTTCTTAATGCTACTGACAGAAAGATAAGATCTAAGTGTGCGGTTTTGGCGTTGATGGACGTGTTTAGTGGAAAAATGGGCGCGGCGCAAGCGCGTGCTCTACCTATAATTAAGGTTTCGGAGATGCTTGCGGTTATATCGAAGAAACCATTTCCAAACCTGACCCATGGTTTCTTCCAAGACTACGTGGAGGACTCTGTTGACATAATAAATGCGGTACTTCAGGCTGGACTTGCCAAAGCCGATGAGGTGAAGGTATTCTGTGTGGGAGATCGGGTATCCTCTACTGTTGAACAGAGGGTATCGCAGAAGGATGTAATTGTTAAATGTGCGAATGTTGCGGATGCGATAGCGAAGATTGCCGAGGTTGTAGAGAAATGGCTTGCATAGCGATAGTTGCCCATATTAAACCTCCTATTTTTTCATTAAAGAATCCTGAAGCTTTTCAGATAGCATCATCGTTGCCGATACCGCAACCCTCGGCAATGATTGGCACTCTTGCGTATTGTATAGCTATTAGTCAGCGTATGGGATCAAGTGAGGCATTACGTAAGGCGTCTCAACTGGTGGTTTGTGCACGTAGCACTATTAAGGAGGAGTCTATATCAGCGCCGTCACCGATAATCCTATGGAGATTCAGGATTTTGGATAGGGGGTTTGAGAAGCCTAAAGAAAAGGGTAAGAAGACCACTCTCTACGAGGACTTGAGAGCGCATATTGCGAGGGGAGATATTAGTGCTGCAAAATCCCACTTAGAATTTAAGTTGAAGGATGCGCTCTATCGCGAGTACATATTTACAGAGTCCATCATAGGGGTCTGGGTGCTAAATAAGGAAATAGATGCAAATATACTGAGGTTTATAACTAGAATTGGGGACACTGAATCTTACTGTAGCGTATCACATGTTGAGAAAAAGGAGTGTAGCATAAGAAAAGTTAATGAGGTGGAGACGAGGTTTCCGGCGCCATATGATCCAAATGCGGAGGTTTCTGGTGATTTTATAATAATTAGCATGTGCGACGAGAAGAGAAGGCTTAGAAGGTACGTCCTTCCAATGAAGAGAGAGCTTGTTACAACATCTCGGGGGTCTAGGATACTTGTCTACCGGCCCACAGTTATTAAAATCAAGTTTCCAAAACCAGTAGATGTTGCGGAATTTGATGGTGAGAAAATAGTTGTTGGGATTTAAGAGGGGGTTAGAATGGTTGTCTTATACACGCCGGGTCATAATCCGTATACGGATACTCTGATAATGTACGGGATACTTGTACCGGTATTGGAAAAGATTGAAGAATTCGAAGATATGGTCGCGGAGGATATACGGATTACGGGCCATGGAGGGACGTATAAGATCGAAATTCCCGGTATTAGTGTAAACACGCTGGCGGATGCTGTTGTTGATTATGTTACCAAGTATCCCCCTAGCGAAATTATAAGGAAGTTGATGGAGGAAACTAGCACTTTGCAGAAGAGTGTCAAGAACTCACTAAATGCGGTTCTCACGTTAATGGGATCAATAAATGATGTGAAGCAGTACTTACGGGATTTGGAGCAGGTTGGGCATGCGGCAAGAATGAGGGCGGGTAGGACTTCTCAAAAGGGGTTTGTGAGGGCTTGGCTTGCGATCTCGCCCACAAGTGGGAAGTTCTTCCAGACATTTTTCAAGGCCCAAGACAAGGCGTATATGATGTGCAGGATGTGCATAGGGATTGCTTGTATCGGTTTGTTCTCTCACGCCATACTTTACGGGAGAGGAAGAACTCTTATAATAGTTCCTGCGTTTGAGGGAGAGGTTGGTGGTGATGCTATTAATGGTTATTTTATTGATTTAAGAGATAAAGCCGATGACATAGCACAACTCTTTAAGGGGGTATATGATAAGATTCCCGAGCGAGTATTGTCGCAGATTGCCATAGCTCAGTTAGGAAATGATGTCATAAAGGAATTTGCGGAGCAGGAGGCATTATGGAAAGTCTTCTCAGTAGTTCTAGAGAAGGGAGCAACTCAACTCCGTGGTTTCTGCGAAGTTGATATAGACCCATTGATATCAGGACTTTATGATCTTTGCATGAGAGAGGGAGGAAAACCCATTGACGATTTCCGGAATTTATTGAAAGATATCATGAAGTTGCTATCGATGAAATACTTGGGGAAGACCGTTAGGGGTAGACAGATATCAACAGATGTGGATGTTTTAGAGAAGATATTTCATTTCTTTGGAAGCAGATCGGCCATTGATCTTTATGATCTTTCAAGAGCAGTTTACTTATCAGCTAAGGATCAGAATAGGTCGGGATTCGGTGATAAACTGTGCAAGGGGTTAGCATCACTAATAAGGGAGCAATAGATGTTGATAAAGGGGAACTGTGGGAAATCATTAAAGCTATAGTGGAAGCGCGGGGGCGACGACTGGTAAGATACAGGTACTGTGAAGATTTCTGGGATAAACTGATGTCGATGGATGAAAGTAAATTTTTGATTTTAAGGGCGCCAACCGGAATTGGGAAAACAGAAACTTTCCTTTCACCATTTCTTCATCAATTTTTAATCGATGAGTATCGTTGGGAATCATTAATATATGTCTTACCGACGCGCAGCCTCGTGAACTCTATGTTTAAGCGGATATTGGATGCGGCTCGGGTAGTATTGGGAAATAAGATCAGATTAGTGGTTTCGCGGGATCACGGTGGAGTTATACGCAATGAAAGGACGTTTTTGGAGGGAGACATTGTCATTACTACGTACGATACGTTATTTTACACATTATATGGAATCAGAAGTCCAGGTCGGCACATATTGTTACCACTGGGAAAGGTGGCAACCTCCCTCATAGTTATGGATGAGGTCCAACTCCTTCAAGACACACACTGGTATGCTCCCTCACTTCTACCGTACCATATAAGGACGCTTTTGCGGATAGGGGCGCATGTCATACTAATGAGCGCAACAATTCCAAATACGCTAATAAGTGAGATAAAAGACGTATGCAGCGTCGATCCCGTGATAGTAGACTGTAAGGATGAAGCAAGGAGGGGCAAAGTGACTATACATAGAGTTTCCGGCACAATTCTTCACAATATTGATAAGTTCCTTGAAGAAAGCATACTACCAGCTTTGATTGTATGTAATACCGTGCCGCAGGCAGTTGAAGTCTTTAGGAGAATTCGAGAGAGCATTTCCACGGACGTTGACGTAGAATTACTTCATTCTCGTCTTACTCTGGGAACTAGAGAAAAGCGGGAGGAAAAAATCAGCATGTTTGGTGATAATGACAAATTTGTTCTAATAGCAACACAAGTAGTTGAAGCGGGAATGGACTTCAATTTTAAGAGTTTAATAACGGAGATTGCACCGATAGACGCGTTGATACAAAGAATAGGGCGATGCGCTAGAAAAGCGGAAGTGACCGGTGATGTTTTCTTATGCGAGAGTGCTGATGAGGCTGAAAAAGTGTATCCCAAGGATGTGATCTCTCAGACGGAGAGGATATTACGGGACAATGCCAACATCTCGAAACTTGAAAGAAGTATCATGAGGGTTTTAGACGCGGTAGAGCTAGTAGATAGTGTGTATACGAAAGACATGATATCTTCTTTAAGAAAACTCGTAAGTGAAAAGGTAGGGGAGGTAAGGAAATTCGTAAGTGAGTTTTCAGCCTTGGGGCTTTTTAAGGAGAGGAAACTGATCAAACAAAAGTATTCTGAAGTTCTTAAGCAGTTAGTAAGAGAAGGGTTTGAAATAAGAGTCGTGTATATAGATTCTCCTCATTATTCTGACATAATTAAGGGATTATCCCAGCATGATGAAGTTACTATTGACGGAAGTGAACTATTCCCTCTAGAAAATAGAATAATATCTCTGGGACTTAGCAGGGGCAATATTTCGGAGCGTAAGGAGAGTTTTCCGGAAGCTTTGATATATAAAATTAGCAATGAGGAGTTCTTAGTGGGAATTTCTAAAATTGAAAATCAAAGAATTCATCTTAGAAAAATAAGCACACATGAAGGTCTAAAATATATGTTACAGTCGGAATTGATGCCGTTATTTCTCTTAAATCCGGAATTTTATCTTACATATGACATTAATGGAAAATTTTATGATCTCGGGGTAGTAAAGCTATGAATAAGCCTTGCAAATTCGCTCAAGTGCCTGAATGTGAGGTTTTGAAGAGATTATGGAAGAAAGGTTTAATGCCATGCGAAAAGCACTGCTCCGGTAAACCAAGATTTCCATCATATGTTTATGTCGCTGAAAATAAGTGGGAAGGATGCCTGATTGCTCATTCGGTGTTAACACTTCTTGAGTACATCAAAATGAGGAGGAGACTGCCGAAAAGGATACTCTCGAAATTTAATAAGGGAGAAGACATAATTCTCCAAGCGTTTCATGACTTTGCAAAGTTATCTAAGCAATATAGATGCGGAAGATTGTCACAGCATAATGTCGCGTCAGCAATAATAGTTTCTAACATTATCAAAAGTATCACGAATAATAGGAGGAATGCCTATATATGCGGGTTAGCGTGCTTCTTTCATCATGAGCCAAGGCATTGGAGGGTAATGGATGTAGATTTTCTGGCCCTTGATATTTTTAATACCATAAGGAACACTGAAGTTGCTTTTGAGGAGGATGACATTAAGTTCTATTTGGACTGCATGGCCGAGTGGTTTCATGCCTTAGGCTTTCAAAACTTAGCTCAAGAGGTCAAGAACCTCCCATTATCGGTATTTAAGCTTAATTACAATTTGCGGTTGCACATAAAGAAGATGAGGAACAATCTAGGAAAGCAACTTTCCGATTTTAAATATGCAATGGTGCTTTATCGTTACTTGTTCTTTGCAGATAATAGGGCAGCATCAGCGAGAGAAGGATCGGAAAAGTATTTGATAGGAAAGCTTCGAGCATCCACTAGTGGGGTGGTGTCGTATGCAAAGGTTTTGGACACCGTCAGAAGAGAGAGGGCGGCAAATGAGGTGATATATTTATCGTTACTCGATTAGCGGCTCTCCGGTAAGGGTGCCAATATGCCGGTAAAATTCCTAATGGAGATATTTTCGAGTAATGATATTCTATTGGACAGATATTCTGGCTTTTATGTTCGTGCAATTTTCTTCAACTTACTATCATTGATAAACGAGGATGTTGCTACTGCTATTCATGAAAGCAAAGAGGTTGCGCCATATTCTGTTTCTCCCTTAATGGATCATAAAGGGCGAACAGTGTATTACAAAATTAAGGGTGGGAGGAGTTATTTCTTCTGGATAGCAGTACATGAGGAAAATATCCTTCTTAAAACGCTTAAGGATGCTATATTCAGACTTTTGGAGAGGCCTGTTGAGGATAAATTGTTATTTCTGAAGGATCGGGAGGTACTGGTAGTATCTGCATCCACAATTCAAAAATCCTATAACAATTTGCTAAAGGAATGTTACGAGGGCATGCCTCCCCTCAGGAAATTCAGTATAAAATTTTCATCACCTTGTTTTTTCAGAAGACCCCGCGGTACACAAGGTTCTGTGGTGAAGTATATACCCTTACCACTGCCTGAGTCGATTCTCGGATCTCCACTTAAAGTATATTGCAAATACGCAGGTTGTGATCAGAAGTTTGTGAAAGAATATTTAGAATGGTTAAATAACGGGGGGATTTTA
Source organism: uncultured archaeon (assembly GCA_964471215.1). GTDB lineage: Archaea > Halobacteriota > Archaeoglobi > Archaeoglobales > Archaeoglobaceae > Archaeoglobus_B. The sequence continues at coordinate 8,898 of CAYYFC010000045.1, forward strand.
ATCTCTGGATATAAGAAGGGAATTAGAACAAAGAAAGTCATTGAGGATAAAAGTACCAGACTGTGGTATGTCGGTTTTGTCGGAGATGTTGGCTTTTCTCTTGCGGATGACACGTATGATGAGCGTTTTGCAAAGTTCACTGAGTTTCTTTTGAAGCTTGCGGAGTTTACAAATGTTGGTGCGAATAGGACGGCAGGTTTTGGAGTAATACAATATAGAAGACGATAAGGAAGAAGTGAGTGCTTACAGTAGAGAAGAGAACGCGAACTCAACGAAAGCCAGAGCATTATGATATAAAATGATTTTAGAAGTTTTAATTAATGATTTTGGAGAATATTCTTCTCAAAACTCCTTTAGAGCCGATGAGGGATCATATTTTTGTGTACTTAGGAGTTTCTGTAATGAGTTCCTGAAAATGCTTAGGGAGTTCATTCTTCACAATTCATTGAATAAGTGATGTGAAGTAACCATAATAACTCAAAATCATCAATGCGTGCCACGTTTACGGCTAATCTTTTCTAAAAGCTTACGTAATCTCTCCTCCCTATCGAGGAGAAAGTCCAGCTTTGTAAAATCATAGAAGACGTCCGACTCTCTGAGTTCGCCTGACCGTATCCTAGTATCCAATTCTTCTAGGCTCTTTACACCATACTTTGCCATTATAGACTCCGCTTCGGCTCTCACTCTGCGAAGTTCGGCCTCTAGATACTCTCTCACAGCTTTCGCCTCAAG
>CAYYFC010000046.1:0-9557 GCA_964471215.1 uncultured archaeon
ACTATACGGCAAAATATGTTAGGATTTATAAAGATTTTTATGACTGTTTCTCACCTCCCAAAGGAATACGAATGCATCTAGATTTATCACTATAAAGTAATAGAATTAGCATGAATATCAGAAGTGTGCGGTATATTTTATCTATACCCAATGTTATGATGAGAAATACCAGAGATTCCTCAAGTGCTATGAGCAATAGCAATGCAGAGCTGTATATAATGATCTCGTTAACGCTGTAGCCTGAAAGTGTTGAGTTTGAATACAGTGTGAATAATTTGTAATGTGAATAATTTATAACATGAAGAATTAATGATATAAGGCTAAGGGTTAATCGAATCATGAACCGAATTTATAATTAAAATCAAAAAGAGTTTTGATGATGAGTATGATTGAAGATTTGTTCTGTCCGAGGTGCGGAATGTTAAAGAAGAGGTGTAGATGTAAAAAAGAAGATATAAGGTCAAGAAATCTTGAATTACTTAGGAGGATATCAGGAGATAGGAAGGATCTCATCCCGATTTTTGACTGCGATGAGGAAATAGTGTATTACAGGGTTTTTCAACCTTTTAATCCAAATCCAACAATTCCTGTTGAAAATGCGAAAATAGTAAAACCGCTTGAAGATGCTCTGAAAAGAAGGGGTATTGAAAATCTTTATCTTTTCCAGTACGAAGCGATAAATGAGCTAAGAAAGGGAAAAAACGTCGTTATAACAGCACCCACGGGATTCGGAAAAACAGAAGCTTTCATAATCCCCATGATTGAAAGGGTTGCGAGGGAAGGAATAGGAATAGTATTTTACCCGACAAAAGCTCTTGCTAAGGATCAGGAATTGAAGTTAAAATACTATGCAAGATCTCTTGGATTGAACGCTGTCAGATTTGATGGTGATTCAAATTTCAGAGAGAGAAAGGATGTTTTAAGTGGAAAGGCCGATATAATTCTTACAAATCCAGACATGATAGATTATCATCTAAGAAATAATTACGGTTTCAGGAGAATTGTATCCGATGTCGTATTCATAGTTGTGGATGAACTTCATAGCTATAACGGACTGCTCGGAACAAACATGCATTATCTAATAAAAAGGATAGATAGATTTGCCGAATTCCAAATGGCCTGTGCATCGGCGACCATAGCAAATGCAAAGGAATTTGCAGAGGAACTATTTGAAAGGGAATTCGTACACGTGCACGGTGAGCACAGGAAATCCGTTCTACACTTCATCATGATATACACACATTCCATGTACTCCCTAATAAGAGATCTCGTAAGAAAACTTCAAAAGAAGAAGACGATAATATTTGGAAATAGCTATAAGGTTGTTGAAACAATTGGATGGATTCTGAGGGATTACAATGTTGCAGTTCATAAGGGAGGGTTACCGAAGGATGTTAGAATGAGAGTAGAAAGCGATTTCAGGAATGGAAGAATTAAAACTGTTGTTTCAACTCCAACGCTTGAACTCGGTATTGATATAGGAGATGTAGATGTCGTCATATCCGAATTGGTCAGCTACTCCCAATTTCTACAGAGGGTAGGAAGAGCGGGGAGAAAGGGACAGGAGAGTATAGGAATACTTCTTCTCAGAGATGAGGATGCAATAAGCAATTACTACAGGTTGAAACCGGATGATTACTTTAAGGATGACTTTTACTGCTATGCCGAAAAATCAAATGAGGAGCTTATGTTCTATCAGATACTATCGATGTGCATGGAGAAACCTCTGGAGTTAAGTGAAATAAAAAAAGAATGGATGAAGGTTGTGAACAGGCTTGAAAAGAAGAGGCTGATAACAAAAATAGGGGATGTTTACATTGTTTCTTCAAATGCTTCGGAATACTTCAAGGGATTTAACATGAGGGGGATAGGGGAAACTATCAGGATGTATAAGGACGGTAAATTTATAGGTGAGAGGAATCTTCCGATAGCCATAAAGGAGCTATTTCCGGGCAGTATTATAATACACAACGGTGAGAGGTTGATATGTAAGGAGCTAAGACTTGATGAAAGGATTGCAGTTCTGGAGGATTACCCGTATGGGAACGAGATAACAGATCCACTGTACATATCGATACCAAGAATAGTCAGCGTTGAGGAAAGCAGGGATGACAGAGCGTACTGTGGGCTGGAAATAACGATCATCGTATACGCATATGTAATTAGGGATGTATTCTCGAGGGAGAAGATGGGAGTAGTGGATCTAGAGGATCCCGTGAAATACTCATTTAATACCAAGGGTTTCATACTTTCAGCTCCAATGCCGGATCCAATGGATTACGATGATTTCTATGCTGGAACATTTCACGCGCTAGAGCATGTGCTGATAGAGGCAAGCGATGCTTTAACGGGTGGTGGAAGTCAGTACATGGGTGGTATATCAACTCCCGATGGCGACATATTCGTCTACGATGCAACAATTGGAGGTAGCGGTCTAAGCAAACTCCTATTTAAGAGGTTGAACAGGGCTTTCAGAATTTCTTACGACGTTTTAAAGAACTGCGAATGCAACAGGGTTGATGGATGTCCCCGCTGCACGTACAGCTACCAGTGCGGAAACAACAATCAGCCTTTAAACAGAATTGGCGCGATTAATGTACTTAAAAAGATTCTGAAGGGTGAAAGAGGAAAACTTGACTTGAAGAAATATGAGGAAGCAGTGGAGTTCAAATACTATCCCTGATAGAGTCATACTCTGATGCAATTTTTAAAATAAACCTTGACAGCCTTATAGAATCCTCTCTTGATCTCATAACTATATCCGTTGCAACAATTCTTACATCTCCATACATACCCGATATATCCTCATCAGATCTATCGACGACGAGTACATCCAGAAAATCTGAATATATATCTGCAACACCGAGCGGTGAAACTTCATATCCCTTTGCCTTCATGAACTTTCCCGCAGGACCGCTCAAAGGTTTCTTCCCTATTATCGGTGACACGGCAATCACTGTTTTCTTTTTTAAGGCTTTTCTTACATTTTTAACAGACAAAATCGGTGTTATACTTGTAATGGGGTTGCTAGGACCTATTAATACAAAATCACAGTCATTTAATGCCCTTAAAACATCTTCTGTTGCTCTTGCCCTTTCAATTCCCCTGAAGTAAATATCTACAACGTCCAAATCACCCCTGTACTTTACCCAAAACTCCTGAAAATGCAGCTCTCCTTTGGGTGTAACTATTATCGTCTCAACGTCCTCCTCGCACATCGGTAGTATCTCATGTCTTATCCCGAACGCATTCTTAATTCTCCTTATGGCCTCTGTTAGTGTATATCCCCTTCTGATAAGTTCAGATCTGAAGATGTGAACTGCCCTATCCATATCCCCTACCATCATGAACTCGTCGTATCCAAGCTTTACAAGCATTTCATGAGTTTTAAACGTGTCCCCCTTTATCCCCCACCATCTCTCATCATCTATAATGCCAGCCAGTGTGTAAATAACTGAATCTATGTCGGGACAAACCCTGTTCCCCGATATCCATATGTCCTCTGCAGTGTTAACTATTACACTTAGATATGATATTTCCTTCAACCCCAGGAGAAGTTTTGGCGTCCCCGTTCCTCCAGATAGGACAGATATCATGTTATTACTCTCGCCCCATCCTCCTCAACTATTACAGTATGCTCGAACTGCGTTACGATACCTCCGCTAACCTCTGTAAGCACGGGATAAGCCCTTAGAACTCCGTATTTAACAAGCCTCGAAATCGTCAGATCTGACACACCCACCCATCTCCTAGCAAAGGGTAGTGTTTTGTAATTTTCAAGTACATGATTCAAAAATTCCCTGTCCTGTTTAAGTCTGAGAGTTTTAACGTTTATAAGAGAAAATATCTCGCACTCACCCCTCTCAGTCACCTTTCCTACACCATCCGTAACAAATGGTTCTATGGCTATAACAGTTCCTTCCTTGAGCTCGACACCCTTTTTTATCCTGTAGTTGTAAATAGTGGGCGGTGCATGCGCAAGATATCGTTGAAGCCCGTGTCCGGTCAGGTTCACAACAGGTTTAAATCCGAATTCCCTGATAGTTCTTTCAATTACCTCGCTTATCTCCGCCGTGTTTATTCCGGCGTGAATTACTTCAATTGCATTTTCTAAGGCCTCCCTTGAAGCCTCTACAAGTTCCTCGTGATCTCCGAGATCTATCGTTATCGCCGTATCTGCTATGAATCCATCTATGTGCGCACCTATGTCCAGTTTGACCACATCTCCATCTTTTAGAACTCTTTCGTCGTTTTTCTTTGGAGTGAAATGTGCAGCGTCGCTGTTTACAGAAATATTACAAGGGAATGCGGGCTTTGCCCCCAGCTCAATTATCCTCCCCTCCACGAACTCCGCGATTTCCAGCAATTTTGTATTCGGCTTTATCATCTTTATCACTTCTTCCTTAACCTGTTTTAATATCCTGCCAGCTTCTATGTACTTTTCAAACTCTTTAGGCATGAAGAAAAATAGGCAGAAGTTAAAAATATATTACGATTAATTTATGTTATGGGTACCGATATAGGCGAGCTCTTCAAAAGAGAGGAGGTCGAGATAGAATATTTTTCGGGTAAGAAGATAGCCATAGATGCATTAAATACCCTTTACCAGTTCCTGGCAACTATAAGACAGCCCGATGGAACACCACTTAAGGATTCTCAAGGGAGAATTACATCTCATCTCTCCGGAATTCTATACAGGGTCTCAAACATGATAGAGGTTGGGATAAGACCAGTATTCGTATTCGATGGGGAACCTCCGGATTTTAAAAAGGCGGAGATTGAAGAGAGAAAAAGGGTTAGGGAGGAGGCAGAGGAAAAATGGAGAACTGCTCTGGAAATGGGATTAAAGGAGGAAGCTAGGAAATACGCGCAGGCATCGGCAAGAGTAGACGAGTACATAGTTGAATCGTCTAAGAAGCTCTTGAGTCTTATGGGAATACCTGTCGTACAGGCTCCTTCTGAAGGTGAGGCCCAAGCTGCTTATATGGCAAAAAAAGGAGATGTAGATTTTACGGGCAGTCAGGATTACGATTCACTGCTCTTTGGAAGTCCTAGGCTTGCAAGAAATCTGGCAATTACTGGAAAGAGGAAGGTACCGGGTAAAAACGTGTACGTTGACATAAAGCCTGAGCTCATATATCTAGATGAAAACCTGAAAAGATTAGGAATAAGTAGAGAGCAGCTCATAGATATCGCTTTGTTAATCGGAACAGATTACAACGAAGGTATTGAGGGATTTGGCGTTAAAAAGGCGTATAAATACGTAAAGAATTATGGAAACATATCAAAGGTTTTGAGGATTTTAAGGGTTAAGCCAAAGGAGCCTGTTGAGGAGATAAGGGAGTTCTTCCTTAACCCACCGGTTACAGACGATTACAAGATCGAGTTTAAGGAACCCGATAGGGATGGTATAATAGAATTCCTATGCGAGGAACACGATTTCAGTAGAGAAAGAGTTGAGAAGGCTCTTGAAAAACTTAAAAGCGCAAAAAGTGCTCAGGCAACTCTTGAAAGGTGGTTTTAATGGAAGAACATGAAGCAGAAGTCGATATAAGCTTCGGTGTGATAACAATTTCGAGCTCAAGGTATGAGAGGTATGGAAGGTTGAAGGGTGTAGAGAATATACCCGACGACGATGAATCCGGCAGGATACTAGTTGAAGAGTTAAACGCGAAGAGGTACATTCTCGTTCCAGATGATAAGACGGAGATAATAAGTGCAACATTTGATATGCTCAGAGATGTTGACGTTGTCGTAACAACTGGAGGAACCGGTTTATCTCCAATGGACGTTACGATAGAAGCATTAAAACCCCTCGTTGAAAAGGAAATAGAGGGATTCGGGGAAATATTCAGATTTTTAAGTTATAGGGAGATAGGTGAGAGGGCAATTCTTACAAGGGCCTTTGCTGGCGTTTTAAACAACAAGGTGATATTCTGCTTACCGGGCTCGAAAAATGCTGTAAAGACGGGATTAAGGATAATAAAATCTCAGATAAGACACATAATTTCTCATGTAAGAGGGATTAAATAGCTAAAGTTTTCTAACGAACAGGTTCAAATTAAGGCTCTGGATTTTCCCATCTATAGCATCGATTATCCTTTTTTCAGCCTCAGTTCCAGCGAAGTCTTTCATTTTTTCAGGTTTCAGAGGCAATGGCGGTACTTCATTCTTAAAAAGCAGAAACCACATCTTATAAACCCCCGGCTTAGGTATGGAAAACGTGTAAACCTTTTCCCACTGAGGAGTCCAGTTACCCTCTATATTTACATCCGTATGATTTAACGTCACGTGCAGCCTGTCAAAGAAGTACATATGATTTATTACCGTCCTGTTACCTGCATAAGTTGCGTTCACGAGCCATATCTCGATTGTGTAATTAACAGTTCTATATTCGTGATTTACTATGCCTATTATTATAGTTGCATTCTGATTAACCCTTATATCTGTTGGATAGTCCGCAGCCTTACCCTTAGGACCCAGTATGTAAAATTCGGTGAACTTCTCACCGTGTTTTGGCGTAACGATTACATATACCAGAACGGCGATCGAAGCTATGATCGATATAACGAGTATAACACTCAATATCCTGTCCACTTTTGACATCTCATACCATCCGATCATCCTTCTTATTTCAACACTTGGAACGAAAGGATTTCTCGCTCTAAATCTCCTTAAAATAGCTAAAGATGAAAATATCACGTTAAAGAACGCCAAACTCAGCAGAACGGGTGTTAGTCTTATACCAAATGGTGTATAGTTTAGCATCAGACCTATAAGAGGTGTGACAGCTATGCTTATACCAAATGACAGAGCAATCCTCTCCACGTTATCCAGATCCTTTTTTTCTGGAAATAAAAAGGATATCAGAGAGTAACCTGGGAAAAAAAGTATAAACGGTATGCCTATTATTTTTCTGAGTACGTTATCTGGAAAAAGATATATTACAAGAACAAGCAGTACTGAGAGAAATGTTATCGTCATAAGATCCCAGGCTTTTCTGTAGTCTTCCATGTTACATGATCTACCGATCTCTTTATATCTTTTAAAGAGAGAAAATCATGGGCCAATTCAAATTCTGAATATTATTATTTTTGAATTTTTATTTATTTACTTATTATAATCTCTTTTAACCTTACAAAAATTAAGCCGTTATAGAGTTCATAGGAAAACATAGGAAAATATAGAAATTTTGTAAGTTTTTTAAATTTCCATAGTTCAAGGAAATTGAAGACATGAATTTGATTGTAAATGTATGTTTTAAGGTAAGATGAGGGAGTCTGGGGTTCTCATGAAAGAGGAGAATTCTAATGATATACTCCCCAATAGTTATTAAAAAAATATTAATTACTTACACATCGTCCAAACCCCATGGAAAAAGAACAGGGTATATTAATTGTACTCATAGTCAAATAAATTGTAGACTGTTGTATTGCTTATCTCATCGCGTGCAGTTCTTAAAAGCCATGCCAAGGGAAAAAACAACCTGAGATCGATCGCTTCTTTTTTCTCCAAGAGAACTGTTAGAAAAGAAATATATTCCCTGAGTATAGATTAGATGTTATGAGAATTGGTGCAGTTGGCGAGTTATTCGGGACGGACGGTGTCAGAGGAATTGCAAATGAGGAGTTAACGGTGGAAATGGCGTTAAATCTTGGTAGAGTTATGGGTACTTTAAAGAAAAGGGTTGCAATAGCAATGGATACGCGTCTTTCCAGTCCTATGCTTAAAAGTGCAGCAATTGCCGGATTAACGTCGGTTGGATGCGATGTCGTTGATCTTGGTATAGCACCCACACCGGCCTTACAGTATTATGTGAAGTGCAAGAAGGAGGTGGAGGGGGGGATAATAATTACTGCGAGTCACAATCCAAAAGAGTACAACGGCATAAAGTTCATTCAAGAGGATGGCAGGGAGTTCACAAGAGACATGGACGAGGAGTGTGAGAGGATTTACAAGAGCAAAACATTTAGAGTTGTTAGCTGGAATGAGGTAGGTCAGGTTTACTACGATGAATACAGGAGATTGTACATAGATGGTATACTCGATAAGGTTGAGGTAGATGAGATATCAAGGAAGCGATTTAAAGTTGTAATAGACTGCGGAAACGGTGCAAGCTGTTTTACATCGCCTCAGATATTAAGGGAACTGGGATGTGAGGTTATAAGCATAAACTCGCATCCGGATGGCAGATTTCCTCAAAGAAGTCCTGAACCAGTTGAAGAAAATCTTGATCTGCTCAAAAAGATAGTTAAAGAGGCGAAAGCTGATCTAGGTGTTGCTCATGACGGTGACGCTGATAGGGCGACTTTTGTAGATGAAAAGGGCAGATTTATCAGTGAGGACATCATACTAGCCTTAATGGCAAAGTATTACGTGGAGAAGAACAGGGGCGGTAAGGTTGTTACACCTGTTTCCTCCTCGAAATGCGTAGAGGATGCAGTTGTTGAGGCAGGAGGGGAAATAGTATATACGCCAGTCGGATCACCCGTTGTTGCCGAGACGATGATTAGGGTCAATGCTGTGTTCGGTGGTGAGGGAAACGGCGGATTGATATTTCCCGAGCATCTATATGCAAGAGATGGAGCCATGAGCTTTGCAAGAATACTCGAGCTTATGGCTTTAGAAAACAAGCCAATTTCGGAGCTAGTTAAGGATATACCGAGGTACTATACGATAAAGACGAAGTTGCCATGCAAGGACAAGATAAGGCTACTCGAAGGTTTAAAGAAGGAGTTTCCCGATGCTAATTTCACGGATGGTGCAAGGATAGATTACGAAGATAGCTGGATTCTAATAAGACCTTCAGGAACTGAGCCAATAGTGAGGATATTCGCGGAAGCAAAAACGAAAAGAAAGGCTGAGGAACTTATCGAAATGGGGATAAGAACTGTTAAAAAGATACTGGGGTAGAAACTTTCCAAATATAGCGAAGTGTAAATTTTTGTAGTGAAGTATAGCAAGAGGCTGTTACCACCTAGAGAAGCTTATAGGAGACTTGGGATTCACTTTGTTACCTTGAAGAGGTGGATTTATTCTGGATGGCAAAGAACCTAAGGACGCATACCAAGAGCTCGTAGAGGACTTACTCACAATCATAACAAGTTTTGCTGATAAGTTCTACGGTATGATGAGTCACAAGAAAAAGAGACTCGTCCAAGGCTTCAGGAAGCTTTTAAAGGAGGTTGAAGAGAATGGTTAAACTTACGAGAACGGTAGTTGTTCCGAGTATCGTACTAACGAAGAGAAAGTGGGAAATTCTTAAGGAATTGGAGAGTGTTTATGGAGAGATGGTTAAGGAGCTTGTCACTTACGGTTTTGAGAACGGTATTAAGTCGTTTACAAGATTGAAGAAGTGCAAGTATCACGAGTTGAGAAGGAAATATCCGCAACTACCTAGTCATTACGTACACGTTGCCTGTCAAGACGCTTCGACGAGGATAAAGAGCTTCTTAAAACTTAAGAAGAAAAAGCTGGGGTTTGGACATCGTGTGAGTAATTTCATACCCACACGATGCCCTTGGGAATCATCATCCTCATCTCTAATTTCATCTGAG
>CAYYFC010000047.1:0-9317 GCA_964471215.1 uncultured archaeon
TTCCTCAAATTCTTGCTGTTGTTCTTCCTACGAATCATCCCTTCCTTGTTTAAGTCTTCGAACACGTGTAAGGTGTTTGGAAACATTCTTACGACCTCAATAGCCAACTTTCTTTCAATATCTTTACAATTGTTCTTCTCCCTTTGTCTATACTTTTCCCACAGTTTTTTACCTCTTTTAGTCTTCTTCTTGGACAGCGATTGAATACTCGCCCTCTTCCTCTGATAAATTATTCTCTTAGTTACGAGAGGCTTTAAGCTCACGTGAACGAATCCCAATTGTGGGGAAAAACCGTCAATGGTTAGTTCGTTGCAGTCCCAAGCTATTTCGGTGTTTATCGCATATTCTCGCTCCTTTTTGAACGGGATAATTATTCTGTCGTCTTTTAACACGACTTCTCCTATTCTCCACCCCTTAACCCTCTTGCAGAACCACAGTCCTTCGTAGCTAATTTCGACGTATTCTCTCGGCTTTAGCGTTATTCTAATTGATCTATGTTTATAATCTACTTTCATTAGTGTACTTTTACATCTTGCAAATCTTCTCTTAACGATATGTTTCCTTTTCTTCGCTCTTCCCTTGACGTACCTCTTTCTCCAAGATTCTATTACGCTGTAAGCTGTTCTTATAACTGCGTCAACCCAGTGCGAAGCGTATGGATTATATTTCATTAACTTATCCCTTAGTTTCTTTTTGAATTCTTTGCTCTTAGGCAAGTCTGGAACTTTAACCTTGACGTGTTTATCTTTTCTGAAATTTTTGTAATCAAATCTCCACTTGATATTGTTCCAAATCTCATTTATCGCTTTTTGTAACATCGCCTTGTACCAAGTGATCAATCCCTTTATCCTTTCATCCTCAAACCTGATTGAATAAGCTCTTACATCTTCACGGATCACTAATAAGCTGTTTTGCACCTTCTACCACCTTCTTGTATTTGTGAGACCTCATTCCATACAACTTTCCAGCAAAATGAGATATTATCGTAATTAGGTCTTCGATCAGCTCTTCTTGTGGTGACTTTTCTTCTTCGTTTATTACGATGATTTCACATCCGTATCCCTCGAAAAGCTCTTCCAAGGTCTTAAACCCAAATCTTGTCAGTCTGTCGGAATACGCCACGACGACTTTCGAAATCTCTCTGTTCACTACCATCCTAAGCAATTTCTGGAAGTTCTTTCTGTTTTCCTTTAGTCCAGAGCCTACGTCCTTAAGAATTTCTATTTCCCATCCTCTCTCTTTAGCATAGTTTTTTATTAGTTCAATCTGTCTCTCTAAATCATCCTTCTGCTTGTTTGATGAAACTCTCGCATATCCTATTATTTTTCTTTCCTCCTTTAAACCTAAAATTCTCTTTATTTCGGACTCTGGTATTCTTCTCCTTCCTCCTGGAGTTCTAACATACCTTATCTTACCTTCTTTATCCCATAACTGTAACGTCTTTATTGAAACTCCAAGTATTTCTGATGCTTCCTTCAACGTGTAGTGTCGTTCCACAACTTACGTTAGTTCCACATTTTACAAATTTTTTGGCCATTTTTCTACATTTTTACATTTAAATTGTTACGGCATATACCCATCCCATTATCGTCAACCCATGTCCCGTAAAACGTTACATCCGGATATTCCTTTAAAACATCCAAGAACTTTGCCCTTATCTCTCTCAATTCTTTATCGCTAAGCTTTGGAAGCCTTCCCCTATCTGTGAAATGAAATACGACTATTAATGGGTTCCTATCTACGTAAGCAAAGATAGACCTACGTAGATATTCATCACCCATGTCTATCCCCCGTGCCCTCCTGCGGGAGTCACGGGGACTCCCCTCGGCGAACACGGGTTCATCACGACTCATCCCCTCAATGTTCATCGGAATCTCCAAAGTAATTCTTAGCTAAACTTATATATAAGTTTTTCCAAACTATTGTATGGTGAAGGTTGTGAAGGTGGGAGAAAGTAAGGTAACATCTAAGTATCTAGTTGTTTTACCGAAAGCAATTCGCGTAGCATTAAACCTGAAGAGAGGTGATTATGTAGAATGGTATATAGAGGGAGACAAGGTAATCGTGAAGAAAAAAACTACGTAGTAATCAAGGGAAAACTGGAATTCCCAGATATAACCGTCAAGGCTGAAGTACTCTATACGATGCGTCTGTTTAGAGAGGCTGTCGAGAGGTCATTTATACTGCTTAAGAGGGGATTGGAAGAAAAGGAGATAGTGAAAAGGATAACCCGATATATGAATAATGCCCACTACTCGCACTCAGCATTACAAAGAGCGAAGATGTACAGAGACCAGAATAGGCTCAGACTTAAAAAGCCACAGCTATACAGTATTGATAAAGCATGTGAGAAGGGGAACAGGAATATCAGATTTGTTTCAACAGATAAAGTTTTAATTAAAGTACCTCATGCAGATGGTAGGCATGAGTGGGTGGAGTGCAGAGTTAAGTTTGGTAAAAAACATATACCGGTAATTGAGGAGTTAATTAATACTGATTCCCCGTACTCAATTGGAATAGTCCTAAACAATGATAAGTTCTATCTTCATGTAACAGTCCCGTTAGAAATAGTCGTAAAGTATGACACTCATTCTAAAGTAACTGAGAAAAGTAGGTATATTGCTGGCTTCGACTTGAATGGCGATAGGATAAACATGGTTATAATCAACGAGCACGGGAAAATCCTTGATGTTAAAAATAAGCATTTTCCAGAGATAACACAACACGGATACCCAAAAGACAAAGCTAAGGACACAATTCTTAAATCCCTTAGCGAATTGATTGACTATGCTGTATATCATAACGTTAGGTATTTTGTGTTTGAGAAGCTTACCAATATAGAGCGTAAGAAAACTAAAAATAAAAATGAAAAATGTCAATAGAAAAGTAGCACGGTTCCCCTATAGAACTTTGCTGAGACATGCAAAGACTATGGTTAAGAAAAGGGACGGCGTGTTTGTCACAGTTTCACCAGCATACACATCTATAGACGCTATTCCGCTAAGTAGAAAACTCGGCTTAGACGTTCACACCACATCAGCATATTTATTAGCACTTAGGTACCTAAATCTATGAAAGTCTATCTACGAAAAATGAAACTGTTACACGGGGCATGTATGTTTTCTGTTTTAATCGACTTAAAACTAACGATGACGAGATAAATATTTATTAATTTTATAATTGTCCTTAGGAGAGTCATTATTAAAGGATAAATATGTTTTCCAACGAATGTCTTTATGCGCAGAGCCCTAATTGTACTGTTATCGATCCTGCTGCTGATTCATACATCTAATGCAGTCGTGATTAGGGTTGACATCAAAGGTGAGATAAATAAGGGAACGTCTGAACTCGTGAGCACAGCTTTTAAAAAAGCGGAAGAGTTGAACGCAAGTGCAGTACTTATAACGATCGATACACCGGGAGGTCTGCTAAATCCAACAAAGGATATAGTTTCCATGATAATAAACAGCAGGATTCCGGTGATAACATACGTCTATCCAAGAGGTGCGTTTTCGGCTTCTGCCGGTTCGTTTATACTGATAGCCGGACATATAGCGGCAATGGCAAACGGGACTTCCGTCGGATCCGCCACACCTGTAACTTATGGAATTGAGCCCAGAGTTGAAAATAAGACTATAAATTATATGGCTAGATACATGAGAAGTTTGGCAGAGCTTAGAAACAGATCTAGCATAGTCGAGAAGTTTGTCACAGAAGGTATAAGCCTTACAGCTCAGGAGGCCTACAGAAAGGGGGTTATAGATGTCCTGGCCGACGACATAGATGAGTTGTTCGAAAAGATAGATGGATGGACTGTCGATGTTAACGGGAAAAGTGTGAAGATAAGGGTAAAGGATGAGGAAATCATAGTCGTCAAAAAGTCAATCAAATCGATCATCCTCGAAGTCTTGACGAATCCCCAGATAGCACTCATACTGTTTCTGATAGGACTTTACGCATTGATATTCGGAATAACTTCACCGGGAATAGGAGCTGAAGTCTTCGGTGCCATATGTCTGATCCTATCCCTGATAGGATTCGGTTCACTAAGCATAGATTACATAGGAATTATACTCATCGCTCTGGGTATTCTATTTCTGATACTGGAGCTTCTAACACCCACGCATGGAGTTCTCAGCGCTGCCTCAGTTGTGTGTATCGTTTTGGGTATACTGATAGTTTTTAAGGAACCTCTGATGCCAAAAGGATTCTATAAGGGGATAAGACTCTTCATGATCGGAATTAGTATAGGTATAACATCCTTCATGACATTCGTGATAATAAAAATAGCTAAGACTAGAAAGATGAAGTTAAAGGTTGGTAGAATGGAGGGGGAGGTTGGTGAGGTAATAGAATTCAGGGATGGCAGGGGTTTCGTTAAGATAAGAGGTGAGATATGGAGTTGTGTGAGCGATGATGAATTGAAGCCCGGAGACACGATTAAGGTTGTCGGAAGGGAAGGTCTAACGTTAAAGGTGAAAAAATGGAGAGAAAATTGGAGGAAGAGACTTTGAAATGGCTTGAGAGGATTAAGCTTAGAATTAAATACGTCGAGGCTAGGGATGAGAAGGGAAAGGAATTTTTAAAAAATATAAATGCATATATATTGGATTCAGAATATTTCCTTAGGAAGAGGGATTTGATAAAGGCATTTGAATGCGTTGTATGGGCATGGGCTTGGCTCGAAATTGGAATTGATATAAATGTCTTGGAAGAACACCGGACGGATGATATCTAGAGGAGTTCGTGTATAACCGTTAAGCGTTCGAAAAGTATTTATAATGATGATGCTTTACCTAGCATTAATGCAAAAAGCCATTGCCATATCGAGTCTCATTAATGTACTTCTACCTGTAGTAGTACTGGTAGAGTAAAATCTCTTTTCTTGGAGGTGTTTCGGGTGCGTGCTGCTGATGCTCTTGTCAAGGCTCTGGAAAAAGAAGGCGTCCAGCATGTATTTGGAATTCCCGGCGGCGCAATAATGGAGGTTTACGATGCGCTTTACGATTCAAGCATAACTCACATCCTTTCAAGACATGAACAGGGAGCAGTTCACATGGCAGACGGTTATGCAAGGGCAAGCGGTAGGGTAGGAGTAGCATTTGCAACATCGGGACCTGGTGCGACAAATACAGTTACGGGAATAGCGACAGCCTATATGGACTCATCACCCATAGTCGTTTTTACCGGACAGGTTCCAAGATCGATGATAGGAAACGATGCATTTCAGGAGGCCGATATAACTGGCATAACAATGCCAATCACAAAGCACAATTATCTTGTCACAGATGAGAAAAGCCTCTTAAGAATAGTCAAGGAGGCTTTCTATATAGCTTCGACGGGAAGACCTGGACCTGTTTTGGTAGATCTTCCAAAAGATGTAACTAGAGCAGATATAGAGTTCGATTATCCTGATAAAATAGATTTAATCGGGTATAAGCCGAAGATAGAGGGTCATCCCAGACAGATAAAAAGGGCTGTTGAATTGATAATGAAGTCTGAAAGGCCAATAATATTGGCCGGAGGAGGTGTTAGGATTTCAAATGCGCACAACGAAGTCTTAAGGCTTGCAGAAACAATTCCTGCATTTGTTGTTACGACATTGATGGGTAAAGGGGCAATTCCTGAGATGCATCCGTTAAGTCTGGGATTTATAGGTATGCACGGAACAAAATACGGGAACTATGCCATAATGGATTCTGATCTGATAATAGCAGTCGGTTGTAGGTTTAGCGATAGAACAGTTGGTAGGTTTTCCGACTTCGCTCCGAACGCGAAGATAATACACATAGATATAGATCCCGCTGAAATAGGAAAGAACATAAGGGTTGATGTGCCCATTGTCGGCGATGCTAAGGTCGTTCTGAGGGACATTATAAAGTACGTCAGGTATAAGCAGAGAAAGGAGTGGTTCGATTACGTCAACAAGCTGAGAAGCGAATATCCGCTGAAATACGAGTTCAGGGAAGATGTTATAAAGCCTCAGTTCGTCATAGAGAAGATCTACGAACTATTTCCGGATGCGATAATAACAACAGAAGTTGGGCAGAATCAGATGTGGGCTGCTCAGTACTTTAAAGTAAAGTATCCGAGGCAGTTTATAACAAGCGGAGGACTCGGAACAATGGGTTTCGGATTTCCGGCTGCAATAGGTGCAAAGGTTGCATTTCCAGACAGAATCGTTATAGATATTGCGGGAGATGGGAGTTTTCTCATGAACATCCAGGAACTGGCTACGTGTGTCGATTACGGTATAAATGTCATAGTGTGCGTACTTAACAACGCCTATCTGGGAATGGTCAGACAGTGGCAGCAACTCTTTTACAACAGAAGGTACTCGGCAACGAGGTTGAGATATCCCGATCTGTCCTTTGAAAAGATTGCTGAAGGCTTCGGTGCATATGGTATTACAGTTGATAAGCCTAGCGAGGTTGAGGATGCACTGAAGGAGGCGAGCGAAGTGGATAAGCCTGTTGTAATAGATTTCCACGTCGAGGTGGAGGAAAATGTCTTTCCATTTGTACCGCCCGGTAAATCGTTGAGAGAGGTGATAGGATGAAGAAATCGATTGCAGTTCTTGTCGAAAACAGGCCAGGAGTTCTTGCGAGGATATCATCTCTTTTCAGAAGAAGGGGTTTCAACATCGAAAGTCTGTCGGTTGGGACTACGGAGAGGGAGGACATATCGAGGATGACAATAGTGGTAAAAGGGGATGAAAGAATAGTCGAACAGGTCGTGAAGCAGCTTAACAAGCTTATAGAAGTTATAAAGGTTAGCGATGTCAGCGATAACAGCGTGCACAGAGAACTAGCTTTAATAAAGGTAACGGCAACACCTGATAAGAGAGCGGAAATAATAGAGATAGCAAATATATTCAGGGCTAGAATAGTCGATGTTTCCAGAGACAGTTTTATAATCGAAATAACAGGGGATGAGGAAAAGATAAACGCGTTTATAGATCTGATGAGGCAGTACGGGATAAAGGAGATCGCAAGAACTGGTGTCATATCAATGGCAAGGGGAAGTAAGGTCACGACAGCCTAAACGTTTATTCCCTTAAAACACTATTAACAATATCCCTTATCCACTTAGGAAGAACAAAGGATGACACGTGAAGTTCTGGTGTGTAATATCTTGTTTCCAATCCCCTTTTCTCGTACCTCTCGTTCAGAGTATTCAAATCCACTGTCAACTCCCTTCGATTAGATCCGATGAGGTAGCTCCACAGACCGTGAGGATACGTTGGAACATATCCAAGATATACAGCCTTATTTCTGAAAACGGCATTTCTCAAAATCGACTTAAAGTACTCAACCTGTATAAAGGGTGACTGGGCTTGTGTAACGAAGTAGTCGCACATCCTTGAACATTTCTCGTAAAAACGTTTTGATATAAGCGGAGAACTTATAGTGTTCGGATCTGTTCCATCAACTATTATTACGTCAAAATTCCTATCCGTATTCATTACGAATTCAAAACCGTTCCCGTATACTATTTCGACCCTATCGTCATCGAGGGATCCGCGATCAATACCTATGTACCTCTTGCAGGCATCTATAACGTTTCTGTCTATCTCCACAAGTGTAACTCTTTTCGGATTGTGCTTTAAAACCTCTCTTAAAGCTCCTCCATCTCCTCCACCTATTATTAAAACTTCATCAGGATTTTCGTGTAAAAGCATGGCAGGATGAACGAGCATTTCATGATAGAAGAACTCATCTCTTTCAGTGAACTGAATTTTTCCGTCTAAAACGAGCATTTTTCCAAAAGACTTCGTCTTGAATATCTGAATTCTCTGAAGACTCTTAACATCGTATATCTTCTCATCTACCTCTATCATTAAAGCTGAGCCGTCGTATCTTTCAATGAACAACTCTGACACCTCTCGCAGTTCAGGGGTATGAATCTAACATCCTTACATATTTCGAGAAGTCTTTTGTGAAGCTCGGCAATTCTTATAGATGATCCAGAGACTATTAGAGAATTTATGCATATCTTTTCGACGTGTATATGGCTGAACTCCATTATAACGTCTCTGTATTCCTCTACAACCTTTAAGGGATTGAGATCTTCGGAAACTAGCGTTATAACACCTCTGCATTCATGCGGGAAGAGGTAATGTATGTGATCTCTTATATAGAGCCTTACAGCTTCGCACACTATTTTGGATCTGTCTGTATTCAGCTTTTCTGCTAGGTTATCGAGATCTCTCGCAACTTCTTCCGGTATTGAAATCCCAAACCTCCTTTTCATCCTAGACTCTTCTTTACTTTAATGGATAAATATATTGCGAACATTAACAATCCTATCACTCCGGATGGAGCCAGATTGAGAAAAACGGATAAGTTTAAACCGACTAGCCCCGATAATACGCTTACGAATGCACTTGTAATTAAGAAATCTCTTGAATTCTTTGATGCTAGAACAGAAATGGCCGATGGTAGGAGTATTAAAACATGCTGGAGAACGAATCCTACGATTCTTAGCATGGCTATCGTCGTAACGGCGAGCATTGTGTAAAATAAAAATTCATATAACTTTATATTTATACCTGATATTAAAGCTTGATCTCTTTCTATGCCTATGTAAACCTGCTCCCTGTACGTTAAGATTACAGAGATCAGTATGAATATCGAGACTATAACGGAGTAAAAAACATCCATTATACTTACGAGCAGCGGATCTCCGAGTATTATGCTCCAGAGATTCGTCTCAATCGGAAATGATATGAGAACGAAGTACATGACTATTACACTCAGAGATGCGGTAAGAGATACGAAGATAGCCGTGGCGACATCGGGGTTTACCCCTCTGTAGATGGCGTAACCTGCGGAGTACATGAGTATCAAACCTATGAGGATAGACCACGCATATTCGTTCAAGATAAACCTTGAAAGTGGAATGGACAGTACAACTGCGAGGAGGGCTATGTGCGAAGATGCGACGGATAGGAAGTAAAGCCTTCTTGCATAGACAACAGGGCTGAGAAGACCGAATGCCAGAGAAGCTGACGCTATAACGACAGTCCATTTGGGGTATATGTACAAGGATATTAGAAACAGTATTAAAACGACTACAACCCTTATCATACAACCGTTCCCATTTTTTTACTAAACGCCACTGTTGTTAACCAAACTTAACCTCCGATTCCACTCGACGAGCTTCTCAAACCTCACGCTAATCCTTGAGAGGAACAAACACACATTACTGAACGTAACACTCCTGCTCTTCTTCTCGCCTAACCTTGTTTGCTTCTTCTGCTTGCCCCGACGGGAACGGTCTGCCGGGGAGCCGCCCACCGCCTTATAGGCAGCGGG
>CAYYFC010000048.1:0-9206 GCA_964471215.1 uncultured archaeon
GCCAAACCTCTCATCCATATCTCATCTGTTATGTATCCTTCCACTATGCATCCCGCCATTTTGCAATTGGGAAACTTCTTTTTCAAATACTCCAGGATCTTTTTATAATCCTTCCATGTGCTTTCGGTTAAAAACAGAAAGAAGAACTCTGGTTCGAAATCTAGCTTTAACTTCTTCTCTAAATCTCTTACTATCTCATCGAACTTCGAATAAGGTGTATACACGACACTTATCATACCATATCCCTTATCTTCAGACATATGGATTCTATGTCGGACTCGAGCTTGTAAAGAGAAATTTCATCACTTGTGATTACGATCAACGCCAGCGTCTTTGAAATCGGATATATCCCTATTATGAGATCTCCCGATTTGAATTTGAGATCATCCAGATCACCTATGAATATCTGGTTGAGGAAGTCCTTGATCTGTCTCTGAAGCCAGTATATAGAATTCAGAATCCTCTGGGTTCTTTCAATCGTTTTAACTATTATCGGAACACCGTCTATTCTGAACAGGGCTATGAGCTTTACATCCGAATTTCTGATTATGTCCATTGTTTTCTCTATTTCTGATAGCATCTTATCACCCTTTTCAGTATCTCTATAATCTCATCCTTGCTATGATAAAGCTCTTCGCTTAGCATTATTTCAATCTTTTCCAGAAGCTCCTTAGAAATCTTTCTCTTACTTACCCCTATGGACTTCAGAACGCTGTTCAAATCCAGTTTGGCCTTAGATCTTTCAAGGTAATAGCTGCTGTCGACGACTATTCCCAAACCCTTCAATATCTTGTATGGAAATACGCCTTCGGCATGCCATGATCCCCTGTGCTTTACTATCTTTAACGTCCTGTCAAAAGCCTCCCCGTATCCGAACCTCTTCAGATGAATTAAACTGTCACTGAGGAATATGGGAATAGTAAGCGATGGACTGCTCATGCTTCCGTCAAGGGGTTCTTCAAGTGTTATAACAGTTGTTCCTACACTCCTCAACTTCTGGAAGAACCAGTTAACGTCATTTCTCATTTCATAGCTAAGAGATGTTACCAAAGGTGTGAAGGAGTCTATTGCTATCCTAGTTCTCTCGCCAAGGTTATCTAGTATGAACGCCATGAGACCGCTGTTGAGATATGATATATCTTCGACGTAGAACCTCCCTATGCTTAACCTCTTATCATCTATAAATTTCTTCAGATCCCATCCTATGGATTCCGCCGTACTTATTATTGAATCCTCATCCATATCAAAGGATACGAATATACACTTCTCTCCCTCTTCAAGACCCTTAAGTATGAACTGTAAAGAAAATATCGTTTTTCCAACTCCTGTCGATCCCAGAACAGCATTAACGGTATTCAATCTATACCCTCCACCTAGGAGCTCGTCCAGACCAAATATACCCGTCCTAACTCTCATTGTCATCACCGAAATTAAGTTATAAATAACTCGTTAATAAGTTTTAAACTTTTTTGGTTCATCAAAAATAAAAAAGATAAATTAAAGAACTTAAATTTCAGTTTATTTTTTTCTTTATTCTAGATTTTATTTGTCTTCGATTCCCCTTTCAGTTATCTTAAAAACAACTTCGGCTTCCGGTAGATGCGGGGAATCTATTAATCTTGCAACCCTCAACTCACCCTTACTCTTTCTTAGATATACCCTAAATGTTGCCGTATGAGCGAGCACGTGACCTCCTATAGGTCTCGTTGGATCCCCGTAAAACGTATCGGGTTTTGCCTGAACCTGATTTGTAACGACTATTGCAGCATTGAAAACCTCACCAAATCTCATCAAATCGTGAAGATGCCTGTTAAGCTTCTGCTGTCTGTCTGCAAGCGTACCCCTGCCTATGTATTCCGCTCTGAAGTGTGATGTCAGAGAATCGACTATGAGCAGTCTTACAGGTCTTCCCTCTCTCATGAGTTTCTGCGCCAATTCCCTTGCATTGTCAACCAGGAGCATCTGATGGTTTGAGTTGTAAGCCTGAGCAACGTATATGTTCCTCAAAACCTCTTTGGAATCAAGTCCCTTAGCCTCGGCCATCTGAATTATCCTCTCGGGTCTGAATGTGTTCTCGGTATCTATTATTATAACAGAACCCTCAAGACCACCCTGATCTCTAGGAAGCTGAACGTTTACAGCTAGCTGATGGCATATCTGTGTTTTCCCCGTACCGAATTCTCCAAACAGTTCTGTAATTGCCTGCGTTTCCACCCCTCCGCCAAGCAGGGAATCCAATGCCTTACTTCCCGTCGTTATCCTTCCTATATTCCTTCTTCTTTCAAGTACCTTTTCTCCGCTTTCAAATCCTCCGACATCTGCGAGTTTTCTGGCAGCTGTAATTATCTTTAGAGCAGTGGCCTCACCTATATCAGCAACTGCACTTAACTCGGAAGGAGATGCGACGGCAAGCATTTCAATTGTACTGTATCCAGCTTCCCTCAGTTTTTCGGCTATGGCAGGGCCAACTCCGGGTAAATCCTCTAAATCCAGTATCTCTCTATTTTTAATACTCTTAAGCTCCTTTTCCTCCATTACAATTACCCCCGTTACTTTTAAATATATCCGGGCTTAATTATTATAGCTCCGCATCTCACACCCGAGTGATAAGCATGATCTCGGGTCGGTTAGCGGAGCTACACTCTTTATATAAATTTATCTTTTTGCCCATTTCGTATCATATAATCGCTTTTCAAGTATTTTAAACTTTTGAAGGATAATAAATCTATTTTTTAATTGAATTTAAATTAACAATTTTAAAAAGATGCCTCAAATTCTTGAAAATTTTTTACTCATCCTTAAGAAATCGAAAAGATTATATAACAAGTTAGTCGGTTTTTGAGGGGTGATCAAAATGGAGATAGAGGACGTAAAAAAAATTCTTAAAGAGAACAACATTCGACAGGTTCTATGTGCCTTTTCAGATGTGAGAGGATACCTCATGACCTTTTCAATACCCGCAAGGGAGTTTATAGAGGGAGATGCGTTCGAGGGGATAGGATTTGACGGATCTTCCATAAGGGGTTTTAAGAGTATAGAGGAGAGCGACATGGTCTGGAAGGCTGACCCTTCAACTCTGAGGATAATACCTTGGATAAATGATCCGATACAAAAATCGGCGATAATGTTCGGAGATGTTTACGAATCCGGTGGAGAACAGCTTGCCGAATGCGATCCGAGAAGCTACGTTGCAAAGAGATTTGAAAGAAAGCTAAAAGAAGAGGGAAAATCGGCCATATTCGGGCCGGAAATAGAGTTCTTCGTATTTGAAAAACTTGATCCCATGAGGCTCGTATGGGACTTCTGGGTATCTCCCAGCGGCGGGGCAGGAGATTCTTGGGGCGCACCAAGGGTAGTACCCGAAAGCCCCGAGATTAGGGCTGGAAGTAATTTCGTGATAAGACCGAAGGAAGGTTACTTCAGACCACCGCCGGAAGATACAACCGTAGAATACAGGAATGAGCTCGTGTACTACTTGGAAAAAATGGGGGTAATCGTTGAATACCATCATCACGAAGTCGCCACGGCGGGTCAAATCGAGCTTGATTTCAGGCCAAAGCAGCTCGTGGATGTTGGAGATGCCTTCTACATATACAAGTTTGTTGCAAAGAACATAGCAAATCTAAGGGGACTTATTGCGATATTCATGCCCAAGCCGCTTTATCTGGATAACGCAAGTGGTATGCACACGCATCAAAGCCTTTGGAAGGGAGAACCGTTTAAGGGTGAAAACCTATTTGCTGATCCGGATGATGAATACGGAATAAGCCAGTTGGCAAGGTATTACATCGGAGGTTTGCTTGAACATGCCAAGGCCCTAACAGCCCTCTGCTGTCCTACCGTTAACAGTTATAAGAGATTGGTACCTGGATTTGAAGCACCGATATACATATGCTGGAGCCCGAGAAACAGATCTGCGCTTGTGAGAGTTCCGATGTATATAAAGAAACCATCTGCTATTAGACTTGAGTACAGATGTGTAGATCCAAGCTGCAACCCATATCTCGCCTTTACTGCACAGCTTGCAGCAGGACTGGACGGAATAAAGAAGAAAATAGATCCGGGCGATCCTGTTATAAAAGACGTATACGAGCTTTCTCCAAGGGAGAGAAGGGAGCTGGGAGTAGGAGAACTTCCGACAACACTTAGAGATGCGCTCGATCATCTGGCCAGTGATGAAGTAATTCAAAAGGTACTTGGAGATCACATCTTCGATGCATTCATGAGCATAAAAATAGACGAGTGGAATCAGTATTGTCTCTACATAACTCCATGGGAATACATGAAATACATGGACATCTAATATATTTTTGAATATTTTTTAGCCATACAGCCTCAATTGTCAATATCTTTGACAATTCTTCAATTATCTCTAAATTTTATAATGAGAAACTATTAAATAATTTCGAGTATAAGTACTATTGGAGGTGATCGTATATGGGGATCCACTGGATAACAAGCAAGACCGCAAAGTATTACGCTAAAAGGGAAAAAATACTAGGCAACGGCATATCACTTCTGGTAACTGCAAGCGAAAAGCTGGACAAGTTGGACAGAGAAGTTATGAAAAAACTGGGAGATCTTGCATCATCTCTCCTATATCATTCACCGGGATATGCTGGCAAGCTCATACCCATCATAGCTAAATTGTTCTGGAAGTTGGCAGATGTTAAAGAGAGAAGATTCAGATTTGTCGAACTGGATGAGGTTGAGAGGCTGATAGAGGATGTAAAAAAGGAAATAGAAAAAATTTAGATTTAAAACAAAATTTTTTATTTATTGGCATTAGCAAAAGTTTTAAAAAAAGATTTGAAGATTGTCTAAGCTAAATGGAATCGATTAAACTCGTCGAGTTGTTATTAACGGCAGAAGTCTATAACAGGTTTGAGGAGCTCACGGAGGACGACATACCTAGGGATATAAGAAAACTCCTGTACGGAAGGGAAGGTATAAAGAGGCCCCTTGTCATTAAGTACGATACTGCAAAGAGACTGATAGGAAAGGATCTCGATTCCGTGCTCAAAAAACTTCCTTTTGTCGATTACAATACGTTTACAAAGCAGATAAAACTGACGTCTTTTGAAATAGCGATAAAATGGCTCCTGCAGAACGGGCTTGAGAACATAAGGAGAAATCCTGTTCTTGCATATTACTATCAGAACTACGATTCCCTGAATGTCTCGTATGAGAGCGCTAAAAAGATGAACAAACCCAAGTACAGCGACAGGGAGTGGCTGATGTACATGATCTCAGAACTGGAAAAAAACAAGGAAACTGCCGAGATGCTAAGCCTTGTCAGGATATATTCTCCCGAAGACATAAGGGTTGACTTCTCGGACATAGCTCTTACAGATGATCAGATAGAGGAGATGAGGAAGATAGAAATTGCGCTCGAGGAAAGGGAATTTTTAAAGGAGATAGGTTTGATAGATATAGGAAAGTTACTATTCATAGGACCTCCAGGGACGGGTAAGACTACAACAGCCAGAGCTCTGAGCAGGAAACTCGGATTACCATTGGTCGAGGTAAAGTTATCAATGATAACCTCCCAGTACCTGGGTGAAACTTCGAAGAACATAGAGAAGGTTTTCGAAGTTGCCAAGATGCTGAGCCCGTGCATACTCTTCATAGACGAGTTCGATTACGTGGCAAAGACTAGAACAAGCGATGAACATGCAGCTGTTAAGAGAGCTGTGAACACGCTGCTCAAATCGATAGATGAGATAAATCTCGTGGAAGACGGTGTAATACTCATAGCGGCAACAAACCATCCAAATCTATTGGATCCCGCTGTATGGAGGAGATTCGATAAGATAGTTGAATTCTCAAAACCATCCGAGAAGCTGAGAAAAAAGATATTTGAAATATTTCTGGCAAAAATACCGGGTAATTACGATATAGAGGAGCTCGTAAAGATGACGGATGATTTCACAGGAGCTGAGATAAAGCTAGTCGTCAGAGAAGCAGTTCTGAAAGCCCTTCTGGAGGGAAGAAGAGAGATAAAGCAAGAAGATCTGATGTACGCGATAGGTGATGTTAAGGAGAGGTTGAAGGTAAGAGGTTATTAGGTTATTTTATAAATCATAATTTGCAAAAACTTAATTAATCCTGTTCTATAATCTTGAGGGGAAAGCGGGGGTTGCCGAGTCAGGAAAAGGCGCCGGATTTAGGGTCCGGTCCCGTAGGGGTTCGAGGGTTCAAATCCCTCCCCCCGCATGTTCTTAATCTTTTCATATTACAAGGATTAAACACGGACTAAGGACAATTCATACAACGTATTTTGAAATAAGGAGAAGAATCCAAAAGTTGTCTAGGTATAAACCGATAAAATCTAAAAGACTTATGGAAAAGTATTCTGGAAGAGAGAAAAGAAAATCTCATGATTTGTGTCATAAAATAGCTAAGATAATCGTGGATTTTGCTAAAGAGCATAATCTTGGAATAATAATGGAAGATTTGAATGGAATTCGAAAGAAAGTAAATAAAGGTAGAAACCTTAATCGTAGATTACATTCGTGGAACTTCAGAAAGTTACAGTTTTTCATAGAATACAAAGCTAAGCTTAACGGAATTCCTGTCATTTACGTTAAACCAAATAAGACCTCTAGCCTCTGCCCAAGATGTGGTGGAAAATTAGCACCGAATGGACAGAGGTTGTTAAAGTGTAAATGCGGTTATGAAAACGATAGAGATGTTATAGCTTGTTTGATCAGGAGTCCCCGTCCCCCCTGAATGCCTCTCTATGAAAATTAGAGAGAGGAACTCCTCAAAGTGGTTAAATGTTACTGTTTACCCCTTAAACCGCCTTGAGGAGAGAACGATGTCTCACCAACCTGTACTACATATAGTTAGGTAAGAGCCGCTTATTCCCATAGCTGCAGACATTAAAATAACCCTCTAGTTTCATATATTCTAAAGGCTAATAATTCACGAAGCATCATCCGGTTTTGCCCGAATCCATACAGGTTAAATATAACTGAATTTGTCACTTTTTACCGAAAAATTCAACCTCATTTAAAAATCTTACTCTGGATAATGGTTTGAGACATTTCGTATATATTTCTCTTAACAGTAAAATAACCCAGACGGAATAAGCGAGACCGGAAGGAATTAAAAAGGAATTTCTATTGTACGACACGAAATCCATGCAAATGCTGGCAAATCCGATCAGAACACTTGCATATGCAAAGACCCTGAAGGAATCGGTGAGATCTATTAACTCTATTAAACTCGAAATCTCCTTTGAATACTTAATGAGTATCAAAACAATCAATAAAACGAGTAATGTTATAGCGGTTCCCCATAGTGCTGAGATTTCGGCTGTAAATGATATCGACAGGTGATATATTAGGAGGTTAAGAGCTATTGCGTGAATGATTACATCGATGCACTCTCTTCCGATCTTAATTCTCGTATGAAATAGTATCCATAGATTTATGGCAAAAATGGCTAGTAGAACGGGTATGTAAAAGTAGTAAG
Organism: uncultured archaeon; assembly: GCA_964471215.1. GTDB lineage: Archaea > Halobacteriota > Archaeoglobi > Archaeoglobales > Archaeoglobaceae > Archaeoglobus_B. The sequence continues at coordinate 7,480 of CAYYFC010000048.1, forward strand.
CATGATAAACCCTATCCAAGCCAAAGTAAATCATAATACCTGTTAACCCCTCAAGGCCAACGAGGACGAATAACGAGAGAAGTATGACGATTAAATGTCTCGGCCTGAGCAGCAGAATTCTTTCATCTGAGTGTAAAGAAGAGTAAGCTACACACGAAACAGCTATGAGTGCAAAACCTATAATCGCTCTTATCATCAATTTATGTTCTGAAATATTAATATAAAAAATTTAGCATTTATATAGATAATCTGTACATAATATTGTATGATGGAATTACACTTTAATTACATTAAGACTATTGTTAAACCATCTCTTTTTTCTCAGTCGAATAAGTAACCTTTAGATATGCAGAATCCCAAGAAATGCTCGAGTAATTGTAAGAATTCGGGGTTTCGACGGGTTCACGATTAAGATGTAAAAATTCGGGACATTTAACCTCCTCCCCGCACTGAAGTGCGAGGATTCCTTGCGGGGAGATTTGCGCATATCCTCATCGGATATACGCGGGGTGGGCCAGCACCCCGTTAAACCCGTCTTTCGCAAGGCGGAGAAGTAGGCTATAGTTCCCCTTGCTCGTTTTACCTTCCCTTCCCACCCGACATCGATAAATCAGAGAGAGTCTTTATAAAACGAACTCTCCACCAACCTCCCCTAATTCATCCCCGCTCTAAGGCTTTCTTAGCGACGTTTTGTAAAGGTGTTTTTACAGCACATCTTGGAAAGCATAGAGAGAATTGAAGGGTACACAAAGGATATAACTAGAGTTTATGAGGAATTATCAGCTACAGGATGCTGTTATAAGAAGGATTGAGATAATCGGTGAAGCTGTGAAAAACTTACCTAAGAGCTTTAGAGATAAGTACCCTGAAGTTCCTTGAAAACAGATTGCTGGGATGAGAGATGTTTTTACTCATGGTTACTTTAGAATTGATCTTTACTTAGTGGACGTGTCCACTTAACACAAACACCACCTTAACCGATTGTAATAAAGCATAAACAGCTTACAGAACAAATTCTAACAGAACTCAAACAGCTAATTGAGCAAAAGAATACCTCTGCTTTAAAGAAGAGAACAATGATTCAACCTTGCTTCTCTCACCGAAAGGACTGATGCTCAAATTCTAAATCAAGGCTTTTCAGTGCATCGATCAGCCAAGGAGCCTTATCAACGATGAATCTAGGCTTGTTCTCACAGTAATTCAGCACTTCTTTGATGAAAGACTTCGTAGTCAGACAATTTCTCGTTGGATAAACCCTCATAAAAACTAATTCATCTCTCTCGACATCAACTGCTGAATAAACACAGTACTTCTTTTTTCTTGCTTTAACTACAGTTTCATCTATTGCTATTAGATTTCTTTGCCTTCTCTCTGTTGAAATTGGTAATTTCTCTTCAAATTTCTTTATCAGTTCCATACATATGTTTTCGAGACTGGATGAAGCTCTGACAGAATTCTGCCAGTTCTTCTCACTGAGGATGTTTGAATGTATGTCGCTACACCGAATATTTTGATTTCAAGAGGTACTTTGTTCCTCTCAAAGACCTTCAACTCCTTTACAATTTCCTTTACTTTTAGTATAATAATGCATGATTTTAAGTATTTATAGCTTTATGTAACTTGGACGGGTCCATTAATCTCAATAAAAAAGCTTAAATACAGATATTGGAACTGTGTACATATGGTGAAAATAGGTGATGAATTTTGGATTAAGCAGAGCCATTAGG
>CAYYFC010000049.1:0-9095 GCA_964471215.1 uncultured archaeon
ATGCGCAAATCTCCCCGCAAGGAATCCTCGCACTTCAGTGCGGGGAGGAGGTTAATTACTTTCTATTGCTTCTAAAGTACTCGAGTAGTTCGACGGGGATCGGTAGTATTATTGTATTTGCCTGATCCGATGCAACTTCGTTCAGAGTCTGGAGAACTCTCAGCATCATTGCCCCTCTGCTTCCCTCGAGAATCTTAGCAGCTTCAAGCAGCTTCTTTGATGCCTGGAGTTCACCATCTGCTCTTATTATTTTAGCCCTTCTTTCTCTTTCAGCTTCAGCCTGCATAGCCATAATTCTCCTCATCTCTTCTGGCAGTTCAACGTCTTTTATTTCTACAGCTGTAACCTTTATTCCCCATGGATTTGTTGCCTCATCTATGATCTTCTGAAGTCTTAGATTCAATTTTTCTCTTTCTGATAAAACTTCATCAAGCTCTGCCTGTCCTATAACGCTCCTCAACGTAGTCTGAGCTATTTGAGCGGTGGCATACATGTAGTCCAAAACCTCTGTAACGGCCTTTTCTGGATCTACGACCCTGTAGTAAACTACTGCATTGACCCTGACGGTGACGTTATCCCTCGTTACAACCTCTTGGGTCGGAACATCGTACGTTACAGTTCTCAGGTCAACTTTAACCATGTTTTCGACGATAGGTATCACGTAGAATATGCCTGGTCCCCTAGCGCCGACCAATCTCCCCAGTCTGAATATAACACCCCTTTCGTACTCCCTGACTATTTTTATTCCCGATATCAGGAATAGGAACGCGATTATCAGCAATCCGAATAAAATCAACGTCAAATCCATAATTTATCTCTGATCGATAGCATATAAAGTTTTATGTGGGCAACGCTGGTTCGTTATTACTTGAAGTATAAGGATCAAGATCCGCCTGATATGAAAACGTCGTATCTTGTCGAGTTAGTTATTTCTCCGACGAGATTTACCCTAACGAGCTCCTTTGCCTCTTCCAGATCGTAATTCGCCAGTAGATACATAACTTTTATCAGTGCAACTTCAGGTAGCATATCCTCGCCCTCAATCACTCCCGCTCTTAGAAGATATCTTCCCGTGTCATACACCCTGCAGCATATCCTACCCCACAGGCATTGCGAAGTCATTACCATTAAGCAGTCCTCTGATATCCTCTTGATGGTATCGATCCAATCGGTTGAAACATGACCGAGCCCTGTCCCCTCTAGGACAAATCCTCTATATCCCCTTTCATAATAAAACTCAAGTATATCTGGTTTTAAACCCGGGAAGAACTTTATTAGGACGCATTTTTCCTCTAAATTGTCTCTCAATTCTAGCTCCCTCTCATTTCTCCTAAATCTCTCTTTTACTATCCAATCGATCTTACCTGAAGGATAATGAACCCTTCCCAAGGGTGGGAAGTTTATAGATTTGAACGCATCCCTCCTCGACGTATGACACTTCCTAACCTTTACACCTCTGTGGATAAGGCAGTAGTCATCGCTCGTAGATCCATGCATAACAACTACAACCTCACCCAGATCAGATATCGCTGCAGCTGCAGAGCAGAAAACGTTCATAGATGCATCGCTGGATGGTCTATCACTGCTCCTCTGAGCTCCGGTAAAAACTATTGGAACTGGTGTTGAAAGCATAAAAGCTATGGCTGAAGCCGTGTAATGCATTGTGTCCGTTCCATGTGTTATTATTATACCGTCATAACCCTTCCTTATCGATTTGTAAATCTCTCTTGCCAACTCGATCCAGTTTTTAGGTTTCATGTTCTCACTTAAGATGTTGTAAAGGAGCATGGCATCGACGTTGCAGATCTTTAACAATTCCGGAACTTCTCCAGCTATTTCCTCAGCCGTAAATTGACTGGTAACGGCACCTGTTTTGTAGTCGACTTTACTAGCAATTGTCCCACCTGTCGAGATTATCTTTACATCGGGCAATCCCTCCTTCTTCTCAAGCTTTGGTCTAGGAAATTCGATTGGCTTTTCCTCTATTATCTCAAGCAACTCGTATTCCTTGAATCCGACGTTATATCCGCTATCGAGTTTAAGCACAAGGCAATCGGTGAATGAGGGCATTACAATTCCTTCAAAAATCTTATCTTTTGCTCTAATTCTGACCCTTCTTCCCTCAAGTCCCATGATTTTTATTGAATAGTTAGATTTTTAAACGTTTTATCGATGTGTTTGACCGTAAGATAAAGCTTTAGATGATGCCATATAAGTTTATTCGATCTCCAGCAGCTTAAACGCTTCTTCGTGAAGTCTTTCAAGTCTGCTGCATATCCTTTCAACTGTATCTGACAGGAGTTCATAATCGTCTTTAAGTCTTTCCTTTCTGGCATTGATCATCCTTAAAACCTCTTCCCTCGAAGTGCCACCGATGTTTTTCCTGTTCTCAACGGCATCGACTACATCAAGTTTTAAATCCAGATCTATATCGTATCCAAATTCTTTGGCTATTTCTTCAATCTTATTTAGATCTCCAAGTGCTACTGCCCTTCCAACAATCCTGTGAGCATCTCTAAACGGTACTCCCTTTTTTACCATTCTATCAGCTAGTTCACTGGCAATTGAAAAGTTTTTAACGGCTTTTTCAAGCATAACATCACGCTTAAACCTAATCTTCTCGAACATCTTCTTCATTAGATTTACCGATAGCTCTACGATATCAAAGGATTTGAAGAGATGATAGTTCATTTCCTGAAAGTCTCTGTTATAAGTAAAGGGCATAGCCTTATATATCGACATGACCGATGTCAAACATCCAATAACGGTACCAGCCTTGGCTCTTATCAGCTCTGCTATATCTGGATTCTTCTTCTGGGGCATTATACTGGATGTCGACGCGAACTCCTCTGGCAAGTCTATGAAGTCGAATTCGGAACTCCATAACACTATCTCCTCTGCAATTCTACTCAGCGATAACATCACTGAAGCCGAAATAAAAACGGATTCTATTAAAAAATCTCTGGACGAAACTGCATCACAGCTATTTTCAACTATTCCGTCAAATCCAAGCAATTCCGCGGTGTAAAACCTATCAAGCTTTAGAGAAGTTGAGGCAAATGCGCATGAACCTAGAGGGGATAGGTTAACGAACTTTAGGGTATTGATTATTCTTGTAAAATCTCTCTCAATCATATCGTGATACGCTACTATGTGATGCGAAAGCCTAGTCGGTTGAGCGTATTGTAAGTGTGTGAATCCCGGCATTATAACGTCTAAGTTTTCCAAGGCCTTTTCAATAAATACCTCTCTTAGTTCTAATAGCGAAAGGGCGAGGGAGAGAAGTCTATCCCTTACAAACATCCTCAGGCATGTGGCGACTTCATCGTTTCTACTTCTCGCAGTATGCATCTTCTTTCCGGCTTCCGTGATCTTAATAAGTTCGGATTCTATTGCTTCATGTATATCTTCATATTCTTTGGGTATTGTTTCATATCCCATTTCCCTAATTCTCAGTAAACCCCTGATGATTTCTTTAGCATCCTTTTCACTTATGTGATTACATCTGAGCAGCCCCAGAACATGGGCCATATCGACTAATATGTCGTAATAAAATATGTACCTGTCCTGATCGATCGATGAAGAGAATTTTAGAGCTTCTTCATCCATATCCCTACTAAATCTACTTCTTAACATCTCCTCTCCTCCAAACGACTCTCTCCCTATACCTTATCTCAACTATCCTATGCATTGGAATCATGAGACCTGAACGAAGGTACAAAAACTTGTGACCTATCTTTTCTATCTCATCACCCCTTATCTCTGAGAATCCTTTAGGTCTATCTATGTAAACAACTTCTACGTCTTCAAAATTGAATTCAGGATGCCATTTAAACCTATTCAAAATATCCCTGATCATAACTCCTCTTTTTTTGCAATTTCAACTATCTGACCTTTTAAATTGAGCTTCAGAGATTTTTTTGCAATTGCCCTGACTACCAAAGGTTCAAGTCCCAGACTTTTACTTATGTGCTGAACAGACATTCTCCCGGCCTTAACCTCATCCATAACCTTTTTTACTATCTCTTCGAACTCATCATCTGGCATGAATACAACTTCGAGTATCTTGTTCAGGTCCCTCAGGGGTACGTAAAAGCTTGCATTTATATGGGTGTAGCTGACATGGTACTCCTTTTCTGGCCTTCCTGCCGGATCTGATGGCATTCTCCACTTTACCTCCAGCATGCCAGCATGCTTCAATATCCTTAAAGCTTCCTCGACACCTTCACCGAATCTCTGTTTTAGTTCATCAAATGTCAGCCACTCGGATAATAGTGCATCATATACGTTTTTATATAGATTTGTTGAAAACATCTGGAGAATAGGTACGAGCTCAACGATATCGTTGACGAGCTTTGTCCTTCTCATGTTATCACCATAATCGAAGTTAATCTATTGCGATATTTTTAGTTTTCTTAACATATCTAGAACCGATAGATCATATCTGACGACAGATTTAAAAGCCTTTATCGCTAGTTCTAATCTAAACCGTTCGTCAATATCACCGTTTTTTAATCTCATAATGACATCATCGTATTGATTGGAGTCCGAAACAACGATTACTTTTTTAAAATTTTTTGCAGACGCCCTAAGCAATGCCACACCGCCGATATCTACGTCTTCCAGACTTTTTAATTCGTATAGGTTTACAACGACGATTTTGAAGAACCCCGTATAGATCCTTCTGAACACCTCTGCATGAAGTGTTTTTATGTCCTTCGTTTCCTTCAAATTTGTCAGCTCCGATAACCTTCTGACGTGAATCCCGTTCTTCTCAAGATATCTAGCGGTACCATCTGTGGCATAGATATTATAACCGATTTCAATTAAACTCCTTGCGAATTCTATAAGTCCCTCCTTATTACTCACCGTTATCAGTGCATTCATAGATGTACTATCACGCGACTGCTTAAATTATTGATTTCAACCGTTGCGAACCCAAAAACTTTAAACAGTTCATCCAATATAAGATGTGGAGTTTGTACATCATCCGCTAATTAAGGATGGTTTGATTGAGAGGAGGAGTTATCAGATCACTATAGCAGCAACGGCACTAATGCGCAATACGCTTGTAATACTACCGACGGGATTGGGGAAAACCGTGATAGCTTTACTTGTTATGGTATCTAGACTCCATAATAAAAACGGAAAGGTTCTTTTCTTGGCTCCTACCAAGCCTCTGGTCGAGCAGCATGCGGAATTCTTTAGAAGGGTTTTGAGGATACCGAGCGATGAAATAGTTTGCCTGACGGGAGAGATTCCGCCAGATAAGAGGTTGAAACTATGGAAAAATGCTAAAGTTGTAGTTTCAACACCTCAGGTCATCGAAAACGACTTGATAGCAGGTAGAATAGATCTAAGGGATGTCGTACACTTAACGTTTGATGAGGCTCATAGAGCGGTTGGGAACTACTCCTACGTATTCATAGCAAAGAGCTATTTCAAGCAGGCCAAGGATCCTCTTGTTCTTGCAATCACGGCATCGCCTGGAAGCGATCTGGAAAGGATAATGGAGGTTGTAGATAATCTGAGGATCGAGGAAATAGAGATAAGGACGGAATTTGATGAAGACGTCATACCTTATGTCCATGAAAAGAAAATAGAATGGGTAAGAATAGATATGCCGGAAGAATTGAGAGAAGTGAGGGAGTGCTTCAAGAGATGTCTTGATATAAGATTTAAAAAACTGGAGGGTCTGGGTATAAAGGCCGATGGAATGTCAAAAAAGGATCTGCTTGCTCTTCAGGAAACATTACATGTTGAGGCATATGAGAAGAACGATTCAAGACTTTTCGATGCCCTCTCGATTCTCGCTGAGATATTGAAGATACAACACGGAATAGAGCTAATAGAGACTCAGGGACTTGATGCCTTAAGACATTACCTTAAGAGACTCGTCATGGAAGCTAAGTCAAAGGGTGGCAGCAAAGCCTCAAAGAATATAATATCAGATCCCATATTCAGAAAAGCGGTTTTGAAGGCTCTAAGATGCAGAGTTGATCATCCTAAAATAGAGAAGTTAAAGGATATAATCAGAGAACAGATTAGTCGAAATCCAAAATCCAGAATCATTGTTTTTACGAATTTCAGAGATACAGCCGAGATAATAACAAATGAACTGAGAAATATGGGGATTAGGGCTGTCAAGTTCATAGGACAGGCTAGTAAAATAGACGATAGAGGATTGAAGCAGAGGGAACAGGTTGAAATAATAAATAGATTTAGAGAGGGTTTGATAGATGTTCTAGTTGCGACGTCTATTGGCGAGGAGGGTCTAGACATACCCGAAACGGATTTAGTCATATTTTACGAGGCAATACCTTCTGAAATAAGGACAATCCAGAGAAAGGGTAGAACGGGAAGAAGAAGGGAAGGTAGAATAGTAGTCTTAGTTACAAAGGGAACCAGGGATGAAAAGTATTACTGGATAAGTCTAAGAAAGGAAAAACTGATGTATGAAAGGATTAAAGAGTTAAAGGAGCAGTTGAAGAAAAGACAGGGGCAGAAAAGCCTTGTAAGCTTTGAAGAGGAGAAAACTGAGATCGAGAGACAGGAAGGAAGATGTGTCGTGTATGTTGATTCCAGAGAGATGAAATCGGAAGTTGTTAAGGAGCTGTTTGAAAGGGGTGTAATTATAAGGGTTAGAAATCTGGATGTTGGTGATTATGTTTTAAGCGATAGAGTTGTCGTTGAGAGGAAGACTGTAGACGACTTTGTAGATAGCCTGATAAATAAGGATAGGAATATATTTGATCAGATTGTAAGGCTTAAGAAGAGCTATTTGAAACCTGTGATAATAGTGGAAGGTGATGGTCTATACAGGAGGATAAATCCAAATGCTATAAGGGGAGCACTGGCAGCGATTACAATAGATTTCGGAATACCTGTGATAAACACAAGGGATCCAAAAGAAACGGCGGAGTTCATAATTACCATTGCAAAAAGGGAGCAGAACATAAGGGATAGAACTATTGTTCTGCACAGCGGTAAGACGAAGATGACGTTAAAAGAGCAGATGGAGTATGTAGTCTCCTCTATTTCCGAAATAGGACCAGTTATAGCTAGAAACCTGCTCGAGCACTTTCAGACCATTGAAAGGATAGCTACTGCGAGTGAGGAGGAGCTTATGAAGGTACCAAAGGTGGGTAAAAAGATAGCGAGGAAGATAAGGACACTTATGACGACTCCTTATTCGGAGGCTGATGAGATTTCATTTGAAGATCTAATTTAAATTATGTTCAAGCTCTTCAGTGCTGCCACTAAGCATGAAATTCCTATGAAATCCATCAAGGATGTGACGAGCGGTATTCCAACGTTATCGGGATCAAATCCGATTTTAAAGCTTATTATTGAGAAGTAATACGATACTATATCTAAGATTAAAGCCAGTATCTGTCCGGCAATTGACGTAGCCAGGATCAGATAAAGTAGGGAAGGAGTCTTTATCGACAGGATTACGTTAAACAGAAATCCAGATACGCCTAAAAACGCAAAGGAGATTAATGCAAGCAGGTGTATTACGAAAAACCTACTAAAAACTGCTCTATCGGGTAGCAGATAAGGCTTCAGAGAACCGAGATGAAGCATGGACGAGAACCTCGCAACAAGTATACTTCCCATTGCCCCTCCGCTTGCAAGAAAGGCTGGCACTATTGTAAGGACTCCGGCAGTATTTACAAAACCTTCGATTTCATTACCCAGTATTGTCCCGACGCAGAATTCCAGTAACAGACAGAAAAGCAGAATAGGAAAGGATTCCATTATTATTTTAAATCCCATGTTCTCACTCTTTTTATAAAAAAATAGCATAAATATCAGGGATATAAGAATTATCACAACCTTTACATGAAGTCCTGTGAGAAAAACCAAATCTGCTGATAGAAATATGAGAGGTATTGTTATCAAATCGCTGATAAACGTTATGAGGGGTGATGTTACGTTATCAGGATCCCAACCCCACCTAAAGCTTCCTATCGAAACAGCAATCGTTAAGGGTATTATGAAGACTGCAGATAGAAATGCGGATATTATCGATATTATCATGAGATCAAGTACAAGATCCAAGTTGAATTCATGAATTTTCAAAAGCGATGCAATCTTTGCAGATATTATTCCATTTAAGAAGCTTAAAGCTATGAGCAAAAAAAGTGATGAGCTTATATTTTCATTTATTACAGAATTTAGCTTGAATTTAGGTTCTATTTTACCTGCATGCAGATAAGTACCGAGTCTGGATCCAAGAGGAGCATATATATTCCCCCTTAACGATATGCTTGGGGGTATGAGTATTATTAAAGCAGGAATTATTATAAATCTATTTGAAAGGTATCCCATCCACATTCCGGCTATTATTTCACCAAAGGAGCAGAGTATTAGAACCGGTAAGCTCTCCTTTAAATCCTTTAACATTTAAAGCAACCCCTTCTTTTTAAGCTCCAAATAACATTTTCTCAGTATTTTCCTAATAACTCCCCTTTTTCTCAACCCTCCAAGCTTTAGTGCAGTTTTTCTTATGCTCTGCGTTTTCACAAACATTTCAAGTATTTTCTTATCCCTATCGTTTAAGTTCAGATTTTTTAATGCAGTTTTTGCTATTTCTACCAGATCCTCTTCCCCATAATACATCTCGTAAGGTATTATCTCGTTCTTAAATTCCTTGAATTTAAATCTAATTATATAAACTTTTTTAGGACTACCATACAGCCTTCTGATCTCCTCCAACAACTTATTCCTGCTATCAAATCCATCGTGCCTCGCATCTTCATCTGTAAGTTCCTCCAAGTCCTTTTCTTCAATATCGACTATCCTAGCCGTACCGATTATCTTTCCCCCGCAGTGAACAAAAACTTCCTCACCCTTTTTAAAGTTACAATGAACCCTGATCGTAGCCGTCTTCTTACCACTCTTCAGAAGTTCCTTGAACTTATCCTTGAACTCGAGGTGTTTCATAACTTATACTAAATTCATAAAAATACATTTTGACTGAGCCTTAGGAGATCGTACAGAGACTATGTCACCACAAAACGTCGCTAAGGAAGCTTCGCCCTTCAGGGCGGAGAGGAATTAGGGGAGGAGGGAGGGGGTAGGAGATTGGT
>CAYYFC010000050.1:0-9090 GCA_964471215.1 uncultured archaeon
TGAGGATGATGATTCCCAAGGACATCGTGTGGGTATGAAATTACTCACACGATGTCCAAACCCCTTCTTAGTGACTGAAGGTAAAATAAGCTTTACATTTTTTTACTGTTAGATCTTATAAGTCTCGGCTCTCTTTCAAACAGTACCTTGAAACCTATGGATGTAAGGTAACCATAAGATCTCTTTCCCCTTCCATGCATCAGTAGCTCCAGCAAGTCACTTTCTTCATCTATATCAACGCTTGCGTAAAAAGAATCGAATATCTCGAAGCTTAATCCAAGCCTTTTTGCTATTTCTATATGCTTGAAAAAGCTTCCATAGTAATAGGACACCCTAAATCTCCCGTTCCTTATCAGTAACATATTCGTTCCTCCCCTTCTCCCCGGAGCTATGACTACTTCACTCCTACATCCAAAAAATCTCTTTAGAACGTCTTCGTTCAGAAGTGGTAGATCTGACATTATCACAGCCGTATTATCCCTTATTAGAGAATTTACAGCCTCGCTCAAATTCCTATCGTCCACAACTACCTTTACATCACATTCAGGCGTGAAATCGCACGGCGTTAAAATTATTATTTCATCGGAGAAATTATATACGGCATCTATAACATCCAGAAGCATGTATCTCACAAGATCTTCCCTTTCTTTCAGGCTTAACACATTTGATAATCTAGATTTCGGATTTACAGGTTTAAAAGGAATTATGACTCTCATACCCGCCACCTCCTGCCATTTTACGACTGTAGGATTCACGTATCTTTAACGCATATGGATTCATAAAGAACTCTATCGACAAAACTCTTAAAGGGTTTCACAACGGTTCTCGCACACGACGTTTTAAATCTGACAGAGTTGGGAGATAAAGCTCATATCGATGAGATTTCAAATAGCTAAGACTTTCTGGAGATTGATCTAATATCCTTCGATGTTGTCTAAAGTTTGAATATTTGATGATCATGTGTCGGAAGAAACGGGGATTCTTAGGAAGCGATACGAAAGATCGACATAAGCTCCTCATGAAAAACATTTATAGATTAAAGTAATATCCCCGCTATGGAGGTATCCTTCATAACGTCCAATGAGGGTAAGTACAGAGAGGTCAGGGAAATAGGGGTCAGTTACGGTATAGATGTAAAATGGATAAGAAGGGGCTACATGGAACCTCAGGGAAGCGATCTAGAGGAAATAGCTAGGAAGAGTGCAGAGATTCTTTCTAAAGAGATAAGGAAACCGTTCTTTATAGAGGATAGCGGACTCTTCATATACGCCCTAAACGGTTTTCCGGGTCCCTATTCGTCATACGTGTTCAAAACAATTGGAAATGAAGGCATAATCAAGCTGATGAAGGGTGTAAAGGATAGAAGAGCTTACTTCTTAGCAGTCATAGCGTTTTTCGACGGGAGAACAGTTAAGATCTTTAAGGGCAGGGTCGAGGGTGAGATATCCGAGGAGATCAGGGGAGAATGGGGTTTCGGGTTCGATCCTATATTCCTGTACGATGGTAAAACTTTCGCAGAAATGGGGGAGAAAAAAAACGAGGTATCGCATAGGAGGAGGGCTCTTGAAGAATTCTTCAGCTACCTAATATCTGCAAGATAACCTCTCTCCTTCTCCTCCTTGTGTCGAAGTTTATTATCACTATCTGCTGCCATGTTCCGAGCAGAAGTTCCCCGTCCTTAAATGGTACTATTATGCTCGGCCCGACTATCGACGCCTTGACGTGACTGGAACCGTTGTCATCACCCCAGGTCTTATGGTGTTCATAGTAATCCCCGTAAGGAGCTATCCTGTCCATTACTCTCGGAAAATCCTTTTTCAAACCTGGTTCGTATTCTATTGTCGTTACAGCCCCGGTAGATCCCTTTGCAAATATCAAAACGGCACCATCCTTCCTTCCACTTTCCCTTATGAATCTCCTGACCTCATCGGTTATATCCGCCATATCACCGTTCTTGTCCAGTTCGACACTTATTATCTTAATCATAAATGGAGAAGATAGCATCGGATAAAAAGGATTTTGTTAGTTTCAAAAAGTCTTAATATTTGAATTTAAATAATCTTAATTATGGATGTTTTATACAAGCAATTCGGTTTAACTGCAAGGGATGCTGCCAGAATAACGGCCGATGTTGTTGAAATAATCAGGAATAGGATGAGCGATGAAAAAGCTGTAGAATTTCTTAAAAATAGGTATAGTGGTGAAAGACTACTATTCGCGATCCTCATGGTTGGAAGGTTGACAGGCATGTCCCTAGCCCTGCATGATATAGACAGGGCAAGGGCAATAATCTCGGATTTCTCACGGCTTATAAGAATTCTTGAAGAAAAGGGAAAGGACGAACTCGTTAAAACCCTGGAAAGGGAGATATTGGAAGAAGTGTACGGTGAGGAGGAGAGGATGAAGGGATACGCTTAGGAGATGGACCCATGTCCGAAGTAATCTTCGCCGAGCTCGTACTCGACGACTGCGTCTTAAGGATTCCCTTCATATGCCAGATGTGCGGTAGATGCTGTGAGATGCTTGGAAGGGTAGTTTTCGATCCGGCAGAGAATAAAATATACATGGAGGATTTCGATGTCATATCAAAGCATGTGAACGTTTACAATGTTTTGGAGGAAATAAAAAGGAATTTGGAAGTTAATCACCCTGTCCTTATAAAATGTCCCTTTTTAAAGGATAAAAAATGTTCCATTCATCCGATAAGACCCAGAAGCTGTAGGGAATTTCCCGTAAGGGGAGATGAAGGTGTCGGTTGTCCAGGATTGAAGAGATTGAGGGAAATTGCAAACGCTTTTCCATTCAGGAGCTTAAATCTTAAAATAGCAAAAATTAAGGATTTAAAGAGAACAGAGGTTCCCATAAAATATCTTGGCATTTTTCTCATGTTTAATCCAAGCTATGAAGAGTTAAAGCTTTTTTTAACGATAAATAAGGTATTTCGAAATAAGAGAAAAGTTTAAATCCCAATTGACCTATTGAAACTTAGGGCCCGTAGCTTAGCCAGGTTAGAGCGCCCGGCTCATAACCGGGCGGTCGAGGGTTCAAATCCCTCCGGGCCCATTCAAAACCCATTATGTGCCTACTTCATCAGAACAATGCATTCTCCTTATTTTATCAAGCCAGTATTGACAAATTAGAGATTAGTTGCTGTAATCCCTCCCTCACAATTTTATACGTGTAAAAATACTTTTTCTGGTTATGATCAGGAATAAAATAGGAGCGATCATACCGACTATGAAGAAACGCCGTTCGCAATACGGGTATGATCGTTTCTAAAGGTCAAATGCAATTTCCTTCGATTTTTCATTTTCTCATCCTATTCAATTCAATTAACATCCTTAAGCATTCTTAACTTTGCATGATTACCATTAAATTCTGCATTAATTCTTTTTAACCTCTCGATTTGCTTTTATCAAAGTAACAAAAAACCTCAAACGGTTTATTAAAGCTCATCCGTTAATTACGTTGAAGTATATGAAGAATTATCTCAAGATATCCAATCCTCAATACTTCTTTAAATTTCTTCAGAAGATTCATTTTAATATTGAAAATTTCTGCGATAATTATCTGACCTTTCAATGCTTAAGGGCATTTTTCTGGCATATTGATGGGGATTAAGGACTGAGCAGTCTGAAACTCATTAAGAGGTCGAGCATGCTAATTTATTGTAAAGACCACGGTACTTTGCTTTAAATACATCGCCGTCGCTAATGATTGACCTATTCGAACTCTTCTCTAAGATGCTTTGAATGCTCCTCCTTTATCGACTCGACTGCTCTTCTCATAGAATTCAACACCAAATCCCTACTCTCAGCCATGATTGCTATGTAAACTATTTCCTCGTTGGGTTTCAGCTCTCCGGTATTGTGATGTATTTTTATCACAACACCGAAATCCCTTTGAATTTCCCTTTCGATCTCATTTATTCTACTCCTGTCTACATCTATAAAAACCCTTTTTACCCTTCTTCTCCCTGAAAATCCTTTAACAATCCCTATAAAAGCTACGATTGCACCGAATCTTCCGTCGTTCTTCCTTTTTAAATCTTTTACCATAGAGCTCAACGTTTCGTACTCGTATATCCTCTCATAATCTGATTTAAAGACGACTTTATCAAATCCGAGATCTGCCAGTACTTCCAGCACGTTAAAGTCCTTGCTTATGCTCATTATCTTCCTATCCCCCTCAAACACGTCGTAGTACGATTCGTTATCGATTACTACCACCGTTCCTTTACAGCTCCTGAATTCATCGGGTTTCCTCGTAAACACGACCATCATCTAAAAAAGATTATACCACTGCCTTTAACTAATTTCCCCACATCCTATGTTAGGTCAAACGATAAAACCTTTATGCATTTTTTTACATTATCTGCGATGAGAGAGAAAATACTGAAGGTGATAAGGGGATACGATCTGGAAGAAGTTGTAATAGGTACACTGGGAAGTCATTCAGCTCTCAACATATTAAGAGGTGCGAAGGATGAAGGCTTTAAGACTCTGTGCATCTGCAGAAAGGGCGAGGAGGTTGTGTACGAGTGCTTCGGAATTGCGGATGAGATAGTAAGCGTATCTGATTTCCTCGAAATCCTGAATCCCCGGATTCAGGAGAAGTTGATAGAAAAAAACGTCATACTTATCCCCCACGGATCCTTTAACGCTTACCTAAAGGATCTGGACAGGTTAATAATTCCATTTTTTGGAAACAGAGAACTCATGATATGGGAGACAGACAGGGAAAAGCAGAGGATGTGGCTTGAAATGTCTGGGCTTAAGATGCCGAAGAAATTTGAAAAACCGGAGGAAATAGACAGGATATCCATAGTCAAATACCACGGGGCCATGGGCGGAAGAGGTTACTTCCTAGCGTCTGACAAAAATGATTTTTATAAAAAATTTAAATATTTAGTTGAGAGGGGTGTTGTTAGAGATATAAGGGATGTGGAGATACAGGAGTACATAGTTGGTGCAAACGTTTACCTCTCTTTTTTTTACTCTCCCATTTTTGACAGAGTCGAGCTAATAACAATAGACAGGAGATATGAGGTGATAGACGGATTGGGAAGAGTTCCGGCAGAAATTCAACTCAGTTCAGATATAGAAGTAACATATACAGTTATAGCGAACTTCCCCGTCGTTTTAAGGGAAAGCCTGCTTTCAAAGGCATTTAAAGCTGCCAGAAGTGTAGTTGATATATCCAGAAGGATCGCGCATCCCGGACTAATAGGACCTTTTTGCCTTGAAACTGTGTTCGACGATAGGGCTGAGATGTACGTATTCGAAATATCGGCGAGGATTGTTGCAGGGACGAATGTAGGAATTCCAAACAGCCCCTATTCATATCTTATGTGGGGAGAAAACATGTACATGGGGAGGAGAATAGCTAGGGAGATTAAAATCGCTATAGAAAAGGGAAGGATTGAGGATGTAATATATTAAGTACCTGCGAGGCTGGAAAGTCATACCTGTACAGAGCTAGCAGACCCTCGGAATTGGATCGGCCGTCGGTGGAGGTACTACCTTTTTCGTTCCGACAACTGTTTCCATCACTACCTCTTCAAATTCAGAAGTAGCATATCCTATTATCTCAGCATCTCTCTGTCCTGCCTTATGTAGAGCTTTCAGAACGTCATCAGCTAAATCTTCAACAACCCCCATCACAACCTTTCCCTCGTTTGCCATGTTCAAAGGATCAAGTCCGAGAAGCTCACAGAAGCTCTTTACATCGTCTCTTATCGGAATTCTCTCTTCTTCTATAAATATACCTATTCTACTTTTTTCTGCCAGCTCATTTAAGGCATTGGCAAGTCCTCCTCTAGTTGGATCTTTCATAGCCGTTATACCTCCAACATTTAATGCGTCCTTGAGGAATAGCCAGACCGGATACACATCCGACTTCACGTCGAGATCAAAATCGAACTCTCTTGAGAGCATTATAGCCACACCGTGTTCTGCTATGTTTCCGGAAACTATTATAACGTCTCCCTCTCTCAGTCCGCAATCCCTCACCCATTTATAAGGATATTCCCTGTACTCCCTTACAACCTCTAGATTCCTTTCAAGGAAGCAGTTTCTTATGCCTATTCCGGACGTGTTTACTATCATTTCGATGTTCGCCTCAACAACCTTTGTATCTCCAGTTATGAGACTTGCATCTATCTCTGAAAGCCAAAATTCTATATCGCTCAATATCCTTTCGAGATCTTCTATTTTAAAACCTTCCTGAATTATTAGAGCAAGAGAGAAAGCGTATGGTTTTGCTCCCATTACAGCAAGGTCGTTGGACGTTCCGCATATCGCGAGACCTCCTATGCTCCCTCCTCTGAAAATCGGTGGACTCACGACGTATGAATCCGTCGTGAATACGTATCCGTCGAAATCGGCCGAATCATCCATATCCATAAGAGCTATTTCCCCGAGTCTTCCGTTACCGAATCTTGACATGACGTGCTTCCTAAGAAATTCCGCCATGTACTTTCCACCGGCCCCATCCTCCCTCCTAACTATCATTCAAAAACCTCCCCACATATATCTGACCGAAGCTAATACCGTTATCTCCGCACGCAACATTTTCATTCAAATACAGATCTCCGACGTACCTCCTAACGAGGGGTGTGAAGTAGGAGTTGTACGTCACGCCGCCACTCATAACCACGGGATATCCCATCTTAACGTACTTCCTGACAATTTCAGCAAATCCCTTGGCAATGTAATCTATCAGCCTGTAGGCTATCTCCCCCCTTACATCCTTATCTTTAGAGCTTATATATCTTTCAAGTTCCGAACAGAATACGTCACAGAACTCCAGAACCCTAACCTCTCCCCTCTTAACCTTCCAATCCTCATCCACGAACGGATTGGAGTAAACGCTGTCCTCCTCAACCTTTCTTATCTTTGGTCTGTTTTCACATTCAAACGGTTTTACTATGCTTTCAAGCTTCATTGCCGGCTCACCCTCGTAAGTCCTCTCAAAGCAAACCTCAAGCATGGCCGAAATCGCATCGAGCAGCCTTCCGAGAGATGTCGTTTTGATAGCCCTTTCATGCATCTTTTCGAACAGTTCAAAGCTCTCACCCTTCCTCAAATACCTCTCGTAATAACTCAGGATACCATAATCTCCGCATCCCTTGTAAACTATCGAAAATAGAACTCTGAGCGGATACTCGACTGCAAGATCTCCTCCTATAAGTCTGAAGCTTTCAAGCCTTCCTATTCTTCTAAATATCTCCTTATCGAAGTCCAGAAGGAGTACTTCCCCTCCCCATACCGTTCCGTCAAAGCCGTAACCAACTCCATCAACCGTTATTGCGACTGCCCTATCCAGTCCCCTCTCCGCCATAACGGACATTGCATGTGCAAAGTGATGCTGGACTTTTATCAGCCTGCAGTTGTACCTTTTCGAAAACTTTTCGGCAAATATTGTTGTATTGTAAAGGGGATGGAGATCACAGGCTATGAAGTCAGGTTTCAGATCGACGAATCTCATAAAGAAATCTATTGCTTTCTTGAAGAATTCGTTAAAAGTCCTGTAATTCGATGTGTTACCGATGTACTGTGAAACTATTGCCTTTCCATCCTTCAAAACCGTTATAGAATTGTATAGCTCTGCTCCAACTGCCATTCCATTCAAATCCGAATTCAACTCTATTATCTTCGGAACAAAACCCCTTGAACGTCTTATTATAAGCCTTCTCCCCCCTACAAACTTTATGACCGAATCGTCAACCCTGTTATAAATAGTTAAATTATGTCTAAGAACACCGTCCAGATTCAGGCTGAAGACACCGTCATCTATAAACATAGGTTCCCCGGGCTTATTTGCAGATGTCATGACTATGAAATCCGCCTTAAGAAACCTGAAAAGTATGTAATGAATTGGTGCATACGGTAGCATTATTCCTATCGTATCAAGATGGGGTGCAACTGCGAAAAACGAATCTCTGTCCCTCTTTTTGAGAACAGTAATAGGTCTTACGTAGCTCAGCATTTCCCTCTCCTCTTCCTCACTCACATAGGCAACCGACTTTACAACGTCCATGTCCCTTGCCATAACAGCAAAGGGTTGCTGAGGTCTACCGAGCTTCTTCCTCAACTCAAACACGACATCGTCATCTGTTATGCATGCTATGTGATATCCTCCCAGCCCTTTTATAGCTATCAGACGTCCTTCATCTATTAGCTCAGCAGTCTTCCTTATCCCCTCAATACCCTTAATCCTGAGATCTCCCGCTATGAGTTCGTAATCTGGACCGCATCTAGGACATGCTATGGACTGTGCATAATACCTCCTATCCTCCATACTCCAGTACTCCTTGGAGCATAGATCGCATAATGGAAATTCCAGAAATGTCGTGTTCTCCCTGTCGTAGGGAAGCCTTATGGCCACTGAAAATCTGGGACCGCAGTCCGTGCAGGATATGAAGGGATACATGTACCTCCTGTCTCTTGGATCGAACAGCTCCCTCAAGCAGGATTTACAGACTGCAACATCTGGAGGTGGAAGGGATATTCCACCCTTTTTCCCACCGCTCTTCTCTATTATGAAATCGTCTAGAGGTATATCCGATATCTCCTCAACATATATACTATGTATTTCGGAGATCGGTGGCTTTTCATCCCTTAATCTCCTTATAAACTCTTCCACATCCCTGTCTATGACTATTTCAACACAACCTGTACCGGTGTTCTTAACGTATCCTCTAAGTCTCATGGATTTCGCCAGTCTGTACACAAACGGTCTGAATCCAACACCCTGAACTATGCCCCTTACGGTTATTCTAAACACAATGATCAATCTCCGAGAATTGCTATATAATTTATGTTCATTAAACCGTGTAGAGGTCTGCCCCCAGTCTATGTCTAGGACCGGCCATCCCGGCAACGGGCTTTAGTAGCCGCGGGCTGAACGGCTCGCCCTTTCGGGCTTGCCGCTTACACCCCGGCCCTATCAAACGGGTCTTCTACCCGCGCCCTTATGGGCGGCTCTTTTCGGGGGCGGCTTCAGGCTTAGATGCTTTCAGCCTTTAGCCGCATGGCGCGTAGCTGCCCGGCGATGCCCTGCCGGACAACCGGTGGACCAGTGGCGCCG
>CAYYFC010000051.1:0-8277 GCA_964471215.1 uncultured archaeon
TTATTCTTCCGCATCCCAAGTAGAGCTTATACGTCATCGAATAACTCACTTTATGAAGGATGATACAAAAGTCATTAAATGCTACGAATGCATAATCACTCTTTCTGCTTCCACAACCCTTTGGCTTACGACTTAGAATCATATGAAGAATTTTTAAGCATTCAAACCCCGTTCCTGTACATTATGACGCGTCAGCCAATATAAAAGAAATCTTTCGACGAACATCCTTCTAAAAGAGTAGGTAATTCATCCTAAAATCCCGTATTGTTGCATTTCCGATTTAGTATTCAGACACATCTCTCGGTTGATTAAATCTAG
Organism: uncultured archaeon; assembly: GCA_964471215.1. Lineage (GTDB taxonomy): Archaea > Halobacteriota > Archaeoglobi > Archaeoglobales > Archaeoglobaceae > Archaeoglobus_B. The sequence continues at coordinate 319 of CAYYFC010000051.1, forward strand.
TGCGCATGAAGAATAAGATATGCAAAAATTTTCTTCCAGCTAATTCTAAGCTTAACCCCGATCGTCTTTTACTTTCGACCCTCAAGCACATCCGCTCCTTCAACTGCATCCGCTTCCAGACCATTGACAATAGGTCTCCTGTTAACAACCTTACCCCTGCATCTATATTCTATCGTAATTTCATCCCCGGGATTCAAACTCAAATTCCACGAAACTAAGGAATCATTGAGCTCGGCATCTTCGGCCATAACATCCCCTTCACACATCTCGTAAAGCCTGAAATCCTTTCTTGATCTAGTATAGTTCGCGACTAATATTTCAACCCTGTCACCCTCAATCCTTCTCCTCACGTAAACCTTGCCAAGTATTCTCGCTATTATCCTGCCATAATCTATCTCCTCTCTCTCAAGTATCTCGCAGACCTTTTTTGCCAACAACGGGATTATCTTCAGAAGTATCTCCTCCTTTTTCTTCTGCTTCTGAATTCCCTTCCTCCTCTCTATGTAGCTCTTAAGCCTTCTACCAACATCCTGAAGGGCAAGTCTTATCTCCTCGTATATCTCCGGTATTTGAGCTATGGCCTCCTTGGATTCAGATGTGTACGGTATGTTTGTCGAAGCAACGTGGACAAGCAGAACTAGCGGTGCCACAGGAAGCTCATTCCTGTCCTGCTGCAATCCGTATATCTTCCAGTTAACGCTCTCAACAGCCCTTGTTATAGCGCATCCGCCCTGCTGATAAAGCAGGGGAATTCTATTCGCGAACCTTAATATCTTAACCCTATCAAACCTTATATCACCACCGTAAGCAAGTCCAACTTCAACCAGAAAAGGATGACCTGAGTAAACACATGGTTTTCTCGTTACAGCGCATACGAACTCAGGATTGTACTTTTCCATGAGGCTTTTAACGATTAAACTCTCACCTATAGGTGAAAGGCAATCCGTTGGGGGAGGAGGAAGCTGGACTTCTCTGAATGAATTAAGTATCCTCAGAGCTTCATCTCTTCCTATTTCCCTGGGATTAAGATCGGGTCTCAATCCAGATTTATCCAGTATCTCATCAGCCTTCTTTTCACCAATCCTCACGAATTCCCTCTTCAGGAATGATTTCAGATCCCTAGCCCTTGTGCGTCTGAGCATGTTTATAAGCGTTCCTAGCTCTATTCCGTGTGGGTGAGGCTTTATCTCCCTTGCAGCCTTTGGAAGATCGCAGCTAATCCTTTCAAATTCGTGAATAGTTCCGTCTGGCTCTATAAATGTTATCTTTGCATGCGGATTGACTATTGAAGTTTCATTGAGGTACTCGTATATGCTCTGTCTTCTCTCCCTCACGTAGTATCCCTCCACCTCAAGCTCAACCCTTGTTCCGTGAGGCCTGTGCCATTCGACTATTTCTTCTGAAAGAACCTCCGGCTCGTTTCTCCTTGTATCTATCATTATCTCGAATCTCCATGCATCACCATCGGGTGTTTTTGATGTGACAACTGCTGGTTTTCCGGTTGTGAGCTGGGCGTAAAGGACTGCCGATGATATACCTATACCCTGCTGCCCCCTGCTCTGCTTAAGGACATGAAACCTGGAACCGTAGAGGAGTTTCCCGAATATCTTCGGGATTTCATCCCTCACTATTCCCGGACCGTTGTCCTCCACTATTACCCTGTAGACAGATTTATCTACCCTCATAACCCTGACGAGTATGTCCGGCAATATTCCGGCCTCCTCGCACGCATCAAGTGAGTTGTGACAGATGATTGGACCAAAACCCGCTGCAAAGTTCTCGCATCCCGGCACGCTAACGTCGTAAACCCATCTTCCTCTGTAATTTATCTTTTCTATCCTTTTTATTCTCAGAAAACCCAGATCTGTCTTTCCATGTAAATCCTTACATTTTTCATCAAATTTCGATCCATCAAATCCTTTAATAATCCCTCTGTTTTTGAACAGTTTAATTACATAATATTTCCCGGATTTCTCTGTTATGCATTCCATTCCGAGGGATGATGCCAAGTATAGTATGTCTACTGCTAGATATCTGTCAGGAATTTCAACTGTTACACCTTCCACAGCCTCTATCCCCTTTCTTAGGAGCAATTCCTTCAGACTTTCATCTTCCGTCCTGTAAGCTATGTAAAAACTAAGATAAGAAATCCTGCATTTCCTGTCCATTCGAAACAATACTGAGGGTACCCTCCCTTTTCTAAATCCTGTCAAATCCCTGAAATATTTGAACAGATCCTTTCCGAAGTGCACGCGCATTATGTATCTAGGACCGCAAATCTCATATACCGGCTCGATTTCAAATGAACTCCTAACGAGTTCAACCGCCCGATTAAGGAGTCCCTCCTCATCTCTCCAGAAGCTAAGGTAAACACCTTCCTCATACTCCATTCCTCTGGCTGTAAAGACGGCAAGGATTTTAGCCATTTCATCATTTAACTTAAAGCTTTTGACCTGTTCCCCGCCACCGCTTCCCGTTTTAAAGCAATCATCGAAATTTTCTCCAGACTCGTCAAGGCTCCAGAATCCCCTGGGAACCACTATTAGATCGCTTTCGCCGAGATCTGATACCTTTACCGGTCTTATACTTCCGTCTTTGAGTGCGAAAACAGAATGGCAATCCGTTAGATCGACGAATCTGCCGTCCTCAAGCCACAACCTGTATACGGGACATTTAACCCTGTGCCTGAAAATCGTTCCGACTTTTCTGAACTTCAGCCTGTAATTCTCGTCGAAGCATAGAACGCTAAAGCTGTCGAACACCCTTAGCTTCTCGAGATCCCCTTTTTTAATAACGAAATCCCTATACTTCCTGAACTGCTCGTCTATGAGCCTCCCTATCTCAACTATCCTCACATCCCCTTCATCTGCCACTATTATGGGCGTGTCCCATGTGACGCTGTTGTCGACAGCCTCTTTAACGCATGTAACAAGGGCCCTTGCCGGATTTGAGTATCCGAGAATATGCTTGTTCTTCTCAAAGAACTCCGCCACGCTTATCTCCCTAAACCTTCCCAAGTCTTCCTCAGATCTCATGAAACCACAACCTCTAAGGAGTTATCGGACAACATCATAAAATCTCAATCCAGGGATAGGAATCAAGTTTGGATGATTTGATAGGATTTTACCTGATCGTAACGCTGCATCACTGACCTCAGATTGATCTATTATTTATAATTTAAAAATCTGTCGTCATGGGCTTCTGAATAGATTATCCTATCCTATTCTAAACGATAGCCTACTGGAAAATTGCATTAAAGGTTATTGACATTGATTTATAGCCAGGGATTGATTTCTGGAATTTCAAAGGAGATGTCGGAAGATTTCAAACTGGAATCGACTTATAGATTTGACTGTGTTTTTTCCCCGCTGAAGACGACTTTATGCAACTACCGATATTATGCATCCACACTTTTCTCAGCATCTGTGAATTTCCAGCCTTTTGGCACAGTAATCCAGCGTAATTCTAAAATTTGATAGGAAATCGATACCCAGAACGAGTTCGTCGACTTTACAAGTTTCTATGAAGCCTTCACACTTGAAATTTCCGACTCTTACAATGCCATAAGTCCCATATGATGTCATAAAATTTCCATTGGGGAGTAAAAGGGTTCTTTTCTCCAAATCAAGCTCATTGAAACCCAGAAGTTCGAATAAATCTTCCGGAAGTATTAGGAATCCTTCATAACCTGTATCAACAACTGCCAAGACGTTACCATCTTCCGGATAAATCCTGCCGTTAAAAGGGTTTTCCACCGATATTTCAAGAAAAGGTACTTCTGAAAGCGGTAAGATCATGTTCTCAACCTGTAACCAGCTCTTGCAATCCTTTTAAAGTCTGAACGGATTATCCTCAACCCTCTTATTTCTAAACTCTTCTCCCTTAACGATTTAACGAGTTCTTCAAGTGATTTTGCTTCAGCAACGAGTTTATCACCTCTATAAGCTCTATAAAGTGTCTCGCATCTCCTGAGCGAATGTATATAATTTCGAATTGCGTCTTCGATGAACTTCGATATGTTTCCTTTTTCAGTCCCGTAGATCTCCCTAACAACCCTTCTGAGATCCTCCTCAACCTCATCGCTCAAGACTATCGTCAACGTTCCCATAAACAGTATTTAAATAAATAGTATTTAAAGTTGACCTCGTCTTTCAGTCTATCGGGAACTGAGAGGTCTAAAATTCTTTATACTATATGGTTAAACGAAGATAAATCGTTTAGATTTTTCAGGGTAAACACCGAGAAATACGGGATAAAGGAATGTGGTAATGGAGTGCAAAGGATACTAATTCCATTTACTTATATAATATTATGTATGAATGAATTTGAATTTAAAAGTCGGTTAGGAGAAGCGATGACAGATGGAGAACTCTAATTTTTATTCCCATATGAGAAAATATATGGATAGAAAACCTAAAGGTAGAATTAACTTTTGTCTTCGCATTGATAAGCAATTATATAATAGATTGAAGGAGATAAGTGAAGCTACTAATACTTCTATTGCAGATCTAATTAAGCAGAAGATTATTGAGCTAGTAGCGTTATATGATTCAGGTTTAAGAAATGGGCCCGGAGGGATTCGAACCCTCGACCTTCGCCTCGTGAAGGCGACGTCATAACCGCTAGACCACGGGCCCCAAAATCGACTATACCATTTTATTTAAAAACATGTCGTTAGCTACTTTTTTAAACTAAAGTCAATTTTCATTATGAAATACCTCCTACTAATTCCAGACGGAATGGCTGACTGGAGGATAAAAGAACTTGGGAATAAGACGCCTTTACAGGTTGCTGACAAGCCTAACATGGATTTTCTTGCAAAAGAAGGATGCTGCGGTATTGCAAGGACAATTCCTGAAGGATTTGAGCCTGGGAGCGATATAGCAAATCTGACAATTCTTGGAGTGGACGTCAGGAAGTATTACACGGGCAGAGGGCCGATAGAGGCACTTTCAAAGGGTATAAGAGGAAGGATAGTCTTCAGGTGTAACATAGTCAGTGTTGAGAACGGTGTTATGGTTGACTACAGCGGGGGAAGGATAGATGAAGGGGAGGCTAAGGAGGTTATAAAGGCTATGAACGAGGAAAACCCCTACGATTTTATAAGATTTTATTACGGAAAGGGTTACAGGAATCTTGTCGTCGTGAACAGGGATTTCAGGGTTGCAAGGACAAAACCCCCGCACGACATCATGGGTAAAAGCATTTCAGGTTATCTACCGAGGAACGGTGAGCTCGCAGACATCCTTATAAGGCTTATGGAGATTTCGAAGAGAGTAGTCCCGAATGTAACCAGGAAGGCAAACATGATATGGATATGGGGAGGGGGAAGAATGCCGAGATTTCCCAAGTTCAAAGACATCTGGAATGTCGAGGGTGTTATGATATCTGAGGTGGATTTGATAAGGGGAATAGGAGTGGGACTTGGAATGGATGTTGTCGAGGTTCCGAACGTTACGGGTTACGTAGACACGAATTACAGGGGTCTTGCTAGGGCAGTCCTGAAATCTTTAAAGGAGAAGGATTTCGTAGTTCTGCACGTCGAGGGAATAGATGAGGTAAGTCACGAGGGAGATCTAGAAAAGAAGATAGAGGCTATAAACATCTACGATGAAAAAATAGTCGGTTATATACTGGATAGAATAGATTTAGACGATATAAAAATAATGCTCCTTCCAGATCACCCTACACCCGTCAGTATAAGGACTCATGTAACAGATCCTGTTCCCTTCCTTTTATACGGTGAAAAAAAAGACGATGTAAGAGTTTTTGATGAAATAAGCTGCAGAAGGGGAAAATTTGGTTTTATAGATGGTTTGATGCTAATGGAGTTGATGTTCAAATCGTAAAAAAATTAAACACTTGAATAGCCCAAAACCTTATGAACTCAAAAAATCTTGAGGAACTCTATTCAAAGACTTTCGAAACTCCAAGTTATTTATTCCTGAGCGTATTCATAGCATTGATAATATTTCTGTCTTATCTCATAAACGGTATGGTGAGATACGCTTACATGACTTTTTCATCCTTTACAATACTCCTCATACTCAGAAGGTTTTTAAAGATAAAATTCGACCTCAGAAGGATTTTATTTTTTGTATTCATAATACTCCTGTTCAGCTTCGCCCTTGACGTCCTCTCGTTTATCTTGAAGCACAGGTTTTCGATGGCTCAGATAATGATAGCATTTCTAGCATTCCTTATCATTTATTTCAAGTCGGAATCTTCAGAATACAGATCTCTTGCAGGTGCGTTAATTCTATCGATCGCAATATACTATCCATTTGATAAGACATGCTTACTAGCTCTCATGGGCCTTGCGCTTGGATTTTTGTACCTCAAGTACATGGACAGGGATGTGAGGGGTTTCAACATAAAGAGGTACTTCAAGGCATTCCTCCTCTCCTGGCTAACAAACAACGCAAATTACTTCGAGACTGAACTTAAAAGGAACTGCAAGAAATTCATGGGCTGGGTGAAGTGTTTGAAGATAGACGACGTTAAGCTCGTCTCAACATCTTTTCATCCAGGTCCCATGAGGAACATAGGAGGTGCAAAGCTCGTCAGGGAAGTACTTTCATTAAACAACACTATATTCCTTCACAGTCCAACAGGACACGATATGAATCCCGTCAGCGGAGATGATGTTAGGAAGATAGTGAAATCCGTGAAATGTGAGGGGATAAGGCTTAGGGCTATGAGACCATTTGATGTGATGGGCAGGAAGTTCATATTAAGGGTATTTCCGTTCGACAAGATGAGATTAATGTTTCTGATAGGAAAGGATGGAATAGAGGATCTTCCGTACGAACTAAACGGATATGCAGAATCATTCGGTAACGTTCTGCTCGTCGATTCGCACAACGCGTTCAATCCCGATTTCGAACCGGATGTCGAAGAGATAAAGGAGCTTATAAGAAGAGGGTTTGAGGTTAAAACAGAACCGTGCGATCTCAGGTACTACTTCGAAAGAGAGAGGATTGAAACTGGGACGATATGCGGCAACGTTGCAGTTCTTGTACTGGATTACGGTGTTGAAAGGCATGCAATACTTATGATAGATGGAAACAACATAGAATTAGGATTCAGAAATGAAATAGAGGAGTTCGGTAGGAAAAAAGGTTTTAAGATAACTGTTATTTCGACGGACAACCATCTAAAGACGGCTATAAATGTTAAGAGATGTTACAATCCCGTTGGAAGCGATAAAAAGGATAGAGTAGTTTTGGGGTTTTTGAACAGGATATTCGATAGAATAAAGAATGGAAATCTAGAAAAATGCAGAAATATAACGTTTTCGAAGAACTGCGTTGAAGTATGCGTTGTAGGAAAAGAGTTCTGCGAATTCGTAAACAAAGTTGATGAGTTCGGGATTAACGCATTCAGGATTTTCAAGATAACAATGATATCTTCGGCTGCGCTATCTATTCTGCTGGCATAAATTTATTAACAGTTTTAAAAAACATTTTTTATGGTTATAGGTATTACAATGGTGAACGTCGAACTTGGAAAGGAAAAGGATGTTTACAATGAGATAAAGAAGATAGAGAATGTAAGAGAAGTCATACACGTATTCGGAGAGTTCGATTTCGTCGTGATAATTAAAGCAGATGATCTGTCGGAACTGAACAGGACAGTTGACAGAATAAGGTCTCTTAAGGGTGTCGTAAAGACTCAAACGGTAATAGGTGCTGAGATCTGAAGCAAAATTCTATTAGCATTAATTATTATTTATGTTTAATTTTTAAATTCCAAGCTTGTGCAGGGCTCATACAGAACACAGTCGAGCCCGGCTTTTTTTAGAACTATGGCAAACTTTAAGTTGAGGTTGTGAGAGAGATGCGATATGGATGAAAAGGATAGAAAGATAATTTCAATTCTTCAGAGGGACGGAAAGGCAACACTCTCAAAGATTGCCGAGGAAGTTGGGCTTTCGGCTATGGGTGTGAAGAAGAGGCT
>CAYYFC010000052.1:0-7248 GCA_964471215.1 uncultured archaeon
CTCAGCATTTTAATGAGATTCCAGAAGCTCACAATAGTAGTAAGGAGGACTCTGAACTTAAGATTCTCATGCCCGGGCCCGGATTTGAACCGGGGACCACGCGGTCTTCAGCCGCGCGCTCTCCCTGACTGAGCTACCCGGGCTCACAGTTAAATTCACATAAAGATATTTTTAATTTTTGGTTATTCATACCAGAACAATCTGGTCATCCTCTGTTTTAAAATTGGTTTTTCTTCTTCTCTCAAACTCCTCCACTTTATCCATTCTCTCGGTGCGTCTCTACTCTCACCTCCGTGTCTTGTAAGTCTTTTTCTAACTCTTATTAAAACCGGTGCGTTTATCGAAACTCCTGCGACTATTGCCTGCCCCTTAGTCAATCCGGGCAGTTCTTCAATTAAGTCCTTTCCAAGGCTTTCTACACTGTTTCTTATATTTTCCTGATCTGCTGGATTGACTATCCTCATAACTATCTGCGTCATGCACTGGCTCAGTATATCTGGATCTATCTTTGACGGTCTCTGACTTATGAGACATACACCGACCCCGAATTTTCTGCCTTCAGCGAGAACTGTCTTCAGTACAGCATGACTTTTCGATTCCCTCGAAGCGAATCTGTGAGCCTCTTCTATAATTATGAAAACGGGATATTCAAGTTTTTCACCTTTCAACCCCTTTTCAGCATTTATCCTTGCATTTAAGATCTTCTTGAGCAGAACACATACAAGTATTTCCTGCTCTATTTCCTGCATATCCGTTAGCTGCAGGACGCTAGCCTGACCGGGCTTTAACAGCTCCTTCAAATCCGTACCCCTGTAATCGTCTATTACATCCAGACTCTGTACGTATCTCCTTATCCTCCATATAAGTCCATTTGCAGTCGATCTGTTCCCTTCTCCCGCCTTCTCATCTATCCTTTCGATCAAATCCTTACTGGTAAAGTTTTTTCCCATTAAATCCCTGTAAACATCGTTTAAAAGTGCCTCCATCTTATCTGTCAGTTTTGGTAGCGAAATGGTGAGCTCGTCGTACTCGAGATCGCACAGTCTTATCCTTATCTCATCCTTACCAAATATCCTTACAACAGGCCTATATCCATCTCCTTCAAATTCCTTTAATCCCTCCATCTGCTTCAAAGTGTGATATTCTCCGTGGGGATCGAAAATCAGTACAGCTCCGGAATTGTAAGGCTTCAAAAGCTCCTCAACAATTACCCCTGCAAGGTAACTCTTACCGCTTCCTGTTGAGGCGAGTATGCATATGTGCTCACTTGTGACAAGAGCTGAATCGAGTACCACTGGAACATCTTCATCCCTGTTAAGCAGATAACCTATGTGCATAGAACCTATTTCACCAAGTCTTTTCTTCATCAAAACCTCCTGAATTGTTTCTGCCTCTGCGAGATATACAGCTTGACCGGGTTTCGGAGGAATTCTTGGGTTTACAAATCCCAGATTGCTATCGTAATAACCCATTATCATTGCCTTTACCTCGAACAACTCGAATTCCTTTGCGTTTATACCCAGAGCCCTGACTACCTTTTCAGGACTTACCGTCGGCTTTGAGAGATATATGTCTGGATAAAGTCTGAGCGGATACCTCTTCACAACCCTGCATATGACCTTCTTCCCGTCCAGCAGGTAATAAACGAATTCTCCGCTTTTCAATTTCGTTTTATCCGGTGTTATGAACTTGAATTCGAGCGGATTTTCAGCGGGACCTTTTACGAGTCCTATCGGATTCATAAACATAATAGTCCTCTTTAATTAATTTTTTTGATGACCTTTTTCCCTCTCTCGCTCGGAACTATTTTTATAGATGAATCCTCAAATTCGAGCCTGAATACAAGTCCTTTGAGAACCCTGTCAAGGAAAACAGCTAATGCAGCAACTTCGCTGTGTGGCTGGGTACCGATCGATATGTTTAGATCGCATATCTCGTAAACCTCTCTTGGAACCTTTTCAGCCCCCACAACGACCAGCACCTTTTCAGCCCTCCTTATTTCATCTATCCTCTCCACTAAAGGTATTCCGTACATCGTTAGATGAACCCTTAAACCATCGAATTCCTTTAGAAATTTCCTCCAGTTCACCTTTTTTATGAAGAAATCCCCTCCCCATCTCCTTACTACATCCTCAACGCTTCTGAAAAGGGATTCATCGTAAGTATCGAAGAATATCCCTCTAGCCCCAAAAGCTCTAGCTGTTAAGGCGACGTGCGTTGATATCCTCTTATCCCTTTCAGGTCTGTGACCCAATCTCAATACGTATACCTCCATTCAAAGTTCTTTCATGGATGATCTTTATAAGTGTAATTCCTCTGAAATCGGATTGAGAATTTTACACGTTAAAATATAAATTATTTAAAGAGAGTAGTGGTTGAAATCCCATGAATTCACCGAACCGCAAATTTCATAAATCTTAATGGGGTTTAGAGAATTAGTGGAATTCGTGAAACCTACGGGCCCGTGGCTCAGCCTGGTCAGAGCGTTCGCCTGATAAGCGAAAGGTCCGGGGTTCAAATCCCCGCGGGCCCATTGCATTTTTGTTTTTTAACTCATTTAGCCTATGTTTAATCGAGAAGTTAGAATTTGCTTCAAATTCCTTAACTTTCTGTAATAGATTTTTATCAACATCAACAAATTCAGTGGAATTGCAGAACTTGTTGACCAACTCCAAAGATTCCGAGAAGTTCCTCTCATCTAACCGATAAATCCTTATCTTCTTACTAATTAAATCTCTAGATTTTTGGGGATCTAATTACTGGATATTTAAATCCTTTTTTCTCTTTTCTTACCTATAACTGATTTTCCAATTAGTTTCATTCAATTATCTCGTGAACATTTTTATTAATTCAAATACGGATTTACATTTACATCTTTTAGCTTTTCAAAGCAGGTATTCAGAATATAATTTTATGATGGAAAAAAGTCTTAATAAACATAATTGCCAACTTTCGGATCTATTGTAAAAGGCAAGCTTTCAGCTCGCTATGTTCTGTAATTCATAATTGAGAATTTTTGAGGAAAACCCTTTCACCTCCGACGTATGTTTCCATTATTTCTACGTTCTTTAACTCGTTTTCATCGACATCAAACGGGTCTCTATCTACTACTATAAAATCGGCGAACTTCCCTTTTTCCAGAGTTCCCAGATCCTTCTCCTCAAACATTATATATGCAGATCCGTACGTGTAGCAGTGAAGTGCTTCTTCAAGAGTTAGAATTTCATGCTTGGTTAACTCGTAAAACTCCGGATTCTCGTATTTCCCCCTTGTTACAGATGCGTAAACGGTTTCCCATGGATTGATTGGTTCAACTGGTGAATCGGTTCCAAAACCTAGAACTATCCCACCTTTAATCATACTCCTGAATCTGTAAACTAATCTCGCCCTTTCGGTACCTAGCCTCCTAACTATCCAGACATCGCTTAGTACAAAGCGTGGCTGAACCGATGCAACGACTTTCAATTCAGACATTCTCCTTATCTGATCGTCCCTTAAAACGGACGCATGTTCAATTCTATATCTTCTGTTCTCAACACCTACACTTTCGTAAACGTCTAAAATCATGTCCACAGTTCTATCTCCAATACCGTGAACTGCAAGCTGTAGATTTTTCTCCTTGGCAATTTTAGCAATAGTTCTGAGTTCTTCCCTTTCAACATTCGGAGTTCCACATGTTTTCGCATCGCTGTAAGGTTCAGATAACCATGCAGTCCTGACACCGAGCGATCCGTCCGCGATTACCTTAATACCTATTATCTTCAGGCAGTCATCACCGACATATCCCGTTTCGCATACCTTTAAATCATCCGAATAAACCCTTATCCTGATACTCAACTCACCACTATCTCTTATCCTCATTAGAGCCTTTAAAGGCTTTATTTTACAGCCAACAAAACCGACAGCTGTTATTCCGTTTGACAGGACAAAATCTATAGCCCTTTTTATTGCCCGCTCGTAATCGATTATTCCCATACCCTCCTTAAACTTTTTCGTTGCAGCTTTCAAGGCCTTTTCAAGGACTACACCGGTCGGTTCACCTCTTTCGTCTCTCATGACATAATTCGACCTTGAATTTAAAAGACCGGATATCTTCATAGCCTTCGTATTTAAAACCCCTGCATGCAGACATGATCTTAGGAGCAAAACTGGTACATCCTCGACGACTTCATCAAGATCCCATCTTGTCGGAAATCTCTTCTCTCTGAGCATTTCATGATCCCATCCGTATCCCAAAATCCAGTCAAAACTCCTTTTCTTTGAGAATTCACGAATCTTTTCCTTGATATCCTCTATGCTCCTGACTCCCCTCAAATCGATCGAATTCAGGAATATCCCAAGCTCATCCAGATGTAAGTGAGAGTCTATAAATCCAGGCAGAACGACTTTACCGTTTAAATCGATTACATCCACATCATCCCCCTTACAGATCTTCAGGGCTTCATCCTCGCTTCCAGAATAGATGACCCTTCCACCTGATACAACGAGGGCTTCTGCAAGTCTTTTCGGTTTGAACGATACGTATATCCTGCCATTTAAAAACAACTTCTTCATAAATTCAGAGTCTATGGTAGCCTTATAAACAATTTCAAAAGCCCGGTTTTAAAATCTTTGATAAAACATATTTCCCGTTCATCCATACGAGTTCATGGGATACTAGTTCAATTCACGATTTGAATTTTTGGGCTTGCAGATTCATAATCGTCCTTATAAGCTTGTTAATGGAGCAAGAAGAACAGTTTAAACGTTTAGATGCGTTAAATGCCTTGCGAAACCGGTTCCGAATTCGGTGCTTAGTTCGTTGCTTGTTTAAATATACTATCTCGTGCTTATGACAGGTTTTGGCTATCATGCATGAGAGATTTTTCATTACAAGGCGGCTACGTGGTGCCCGTCGATATGGCTCCCGATGTGCCGCTGATGAGGATGAGGTGGCTGAGGTAGAACTGTGCTCATAGTCTTAGATACCATGCGCGGGCAACAACTGAAGAGCTTATATGCTACAACACCAGCATATGTGTATGAAGACTATCGGTTTGATAGGTGGAATGAGCTGGCAGTCTACGCTGGAGTACTACCGCATAATCAACGAGCTCGTATGTAAGAGACTGGGTGATCTTAGCTCAGCTAAAATAATTATGTATTCCGTAAATTTCGAGGAGGTACTAGAACTCATGCGTAACGGAAAATGGCAGGAGCTAACAGATCTTATGGTCGAAATTGCAAGAAAGCTAGAGAGATGCGGAGCGGAAGTCATACTCATATGCACGAATACGATGCATAAAATTGCGGACGACGTTCAGAGGAGAATAGGAGTACCCGTTCTGAACATAATAGACGTTACAGCCGAAAGGATAAGGGAAAGGGGTTTAAAGAGGGTTGGGCTTCTGGGGACGAGGTTCACAATGGAGGAAGACTTCTATACAAAAAGAATGAAAAAACACGGAATAGAAGTGATAGTTCCAGAAAAAGATGAAATCGATATCATTCATAATATAATAATTAGAGAGCTTTGTCTCGGCATAATAAAGGATGATTCAAAACGCGTATTTAAGAAGATAATTCATAATTTGGTATCAAAAGGTTCCGAGGGTATAGTTCTGGGCTGCACGGAGATCCCTCTTTTGATAAAACAGGAAGATTTCAGCGTACCTTTATTCGATACAACGAGAATCCATGCTGAGGCTGCTGTGGATTTTGCACTCCAGGAAGTTTAAAAGCTTTTAAATCCGTCGATCTAGAATGGTTATGGAGAGGTTGAGTCCCGACGAAGTTGAAAGAGTGCTCAGGATGACCTGGGAAGGTGTTCTCGGACTTGTGGACGGCGATAGACCTTATTGCATACCCATAGCACACGTTTACAGTAAAGGCTTCTTATACGTCCTGTTTCTCGAAGAGGGTAGAAAGACAAGATGCGTTAAAAGGAACAGGAACGCCTGTTATTTGGTCCACTGCAAAATCGACAGGACATATTATTCCATACTTGTAGAAGGTTTTCTTGAGATCGTGAGAGATGAGGATGAAATAAGAGATGTTCTGGAAGAATTCTACGAGAGGGTTTTTCCCAAGGATCCTTTCTTTTCGATGTTTAGGGAAAGGGAAATATATCGGGAAATTATGGATGTATGCATGGATGAATCCGACAGGGGTCTCTACAGGATTGTCCCCAGGGATGTTTCAGGGTTCAAAAAGAGTTTTTAGATGTCAAAACGACATCCGGCAAAGCATCTCCTTGCATTTCTCATCCTAAGTATCTCTTTTTTATAGGCCGTACAGTGGCACGGGACGACGATTTCGTACTTCTCAAGCATTTCTATCTTGCTGAATCCATGAAATCCGCCTATAACCCCTATAATCCTCTTAACGCTTTCCGCAACATTTAATATTACATCCAATCCCGGATGAGAGCAACCGGTAACGACAACATAACCCCTTCCGACCTCTACTATGAGAGAATGCTCCTTAACGAAAGTTCCCAGCTCTCCTGTCGAGTAAAAACCTTTGCATATTTCAGTAAAATCCCTTATCTCCAGTACCTCAACGAATCTCGATACATCTCTTTTGAATCTATTTGAAAAAGATCTTGGTATGACAAGATACGAAGTTCTGTTAAGCACGGCTTTTAATCCGCCCACATGGTCCCAGTGCTCATGGGACAGGAAAACGTAATCGAAATCGTCTATTCCGGCCAATGAAAGGTTATGTCTTAATATGTTTTCATCTGCACCAGTATCGAAAAGAAATCTCTCCTTTGCCTTTATATAGCAGGAGAAACCCCAATCGGCTATGTAACCGTCGACGGCGTCGTTGTCGTACACTATAAAGAACTCAGTCATAGCGAAGACTATGCGACCTCGAATTTTAACCTATCGACAAAACTTAAATAGTGAATGCCGAAATCTCTACATGGCTAGATTTCCGGAGGCTGAAGCAAGGTTGTTAAACGTTAAGATCTGCATGAGATGTAACGCCAGAAACCCCATGAAGGCCAAGAGATGCAGGAAGTGTGGATATAAGGGACTGAGACCGAAATCCAGGGAAAGAAAGGGTAAGAGGTAGAGTGCGCAATTGAAACTTTTTTTAAAGCTTATCAAATCAATCTTAGAGCAGGAAGATTTTAATGGATTTTATAAAACAGTTGCTTGCGAAACCTCGCCTTTCAAGGCGGGGATACGCAAGGGGGTTGCTGAAGGTAGCTTTAAATATTCTAACATTAACTTGAAGAAGGTAGCCTCCTAATCCGTAAGG
>CAYYFC010000053.1:0-7188 GCA_964471215.1 uncultured archaeon
CGTATCCAGATAGACTAACAAGGTTTGGATTTAAGATTTTAAAGGAATTCTTCAAGAGTTACGGAACAGAGATAGTAGCCATAAATCATGAGGAGAAAAGTCCGACGGAGGAGCTTGTTGAAGATTTAATCACAATAATATCTCATTTCGCCGGAAAGCTGTATGGAATGAGATCACACAAGTACAAGAAGGTGATGGAAGGTGCAAAGAAGCTCATACAGGATTGTTAGCTATAAAATAAAGCATAGCTATAATGTAGAGGAATTTCTAAGTAGCTATAGGTGTCTTCTTCAAAAAGCAATAGATATTATTTGGGACAACGTAGAGTGGATTGAGAAGAAACAGAGAAACTACTACGTGATTAAACGTGGAAAGAGGAAAATAAAGAAGTATTATTATGTTGAGAGACTAATTCCAATAATTCCAAAGTCAAGAGAACTCAAGAGAAATCTGAGGAACATATTACTAGAAAACTGGAACTATGCCTCACACTACGTTGATTCAGTGATAAAAACCGCTTATTCAATCTTAGACTCATGGAGGAGAAACTATATTAAGGGTAGAAGAGGAAGAAGTAAACCATTTATCAAGAGAAGCTTCGTAAGGATTAAAGAAACACTATATATCTATAAGAATGGCGGGATTAGAATAACGATTAAACCTAGAGAACTCTACTTAGAGTTCGATCTATCAGGTGCGTGGTTTAAGAACAGGGTTAAGGGCTGTGACTTGGGGGAGCTGATTCTGAAGGAAAATGAGTTAATCATTACGTTCAGAAAGCTAGAGAAAATTAGTATGGTAACTGGATACATTGGTTGGGACTTGAATAAGTATAGCATGGATGGGTTCTCACCGAAGTATGGATGGATTAGAGTAGATTTAACGAGATTATATCACATTCATAGAGTACATGAGGTCAAGAGAGGGAGGGTACAGAGTAAAGCTTCTAAGAAAACATCACTTAAATCCATGGTCTCAAAACATGGTAGAAGAGAGAGGAACAGGGCTAAGGACTTCATTCATAAATTAACTACCCAATTAGTTAGAATACTCCCAAACGCTACGCATGGCTTCGAGGATCTGAACAAACTAGGGATGTATAGCAGAAGTAAGAAACATAACAGGAATGTGGCTAAGCAGAACTGGAAACAGATAATTCAATATATGAACTATAAGTCCAAAGTTAAGCTTGTTAATCCAAAGAATACTTCGTCCACCTGCCCTAGATGTGGAGACAAAATGATAAAGCTCCGAAAGGGGCAGGTGGTTAAGTGTAAGAGGTGTGGTTTAACTTTAGATAGACAATTATGCGGAGCAATAAACATATACTTTAGGATGTGTGGTTTCCCTCCCTCCCCGAGCATCTTCTATAGAGTGGTGATAAAAAAGATGATCTCTCTGTGGAATGTGCGGATGAAGGAAGGGAGAGGGGTTACCACGAAAGGGGATAAGGGCGATGATATGCTCCCGATGAACCCAAGAGGGGAGCTGAGCCCGATGAATCCCAAGGCTTACATAGGCTTACCAATGCCTATGTAAGCTGAACCCCAGTTATTTCGCTTGACAATTAAAAATCTACAGTTCATAGTTGAAAAAGCATGCGACGATTTCCTAAAGTATTAAGAGCGGAAACGTGGAATATTCACAAAGATCTGAAAAATTTAACAATTATCTTCTGATAATTCCACTCTCTTGATCCTATCTTCTCCCTTTATCCTTCTGAAGTATTCGATTTCAAATTTCATACCCTCTGTAATTTCATTACCGAATATCCACAGCTCATCGCAAAATTCCAGCAACTTTTTGTTCATCTCCAGAGCCCTTTTTCTGTCTTCCAGATTTAAATCGTCCATGAACTGAGAAAAATAGACATGCGGTGCAATTGGTATGTGTCCCAGATCCACCACATATCTGCAGTACCTCTTAGCCCTCTCAACGTTCTCCTTCCTGCCCTGAAATGGAGAGCACACGAATATGACCTTCATCATAGTCTCTTGATCAGAATTAAATATATTGCGTGCGCTCCAACGCTGATTTATAAAGACTCGTGTTTCAGCAACGGTTGGCATTCAGAACTAAACTGTACCAATTATCCACGTAACAACTCTTAAAAGAAATTCCGGAACCTCATTTGCTTTTGAGATAAAAAAGGAAAGATATTACAATCGATTCAAAAATGCCGCCCTATTGAACCTCAAAATTTAAAAAATTCATAGTTTACCCATCATTCATTGTCTATTTTGCGAGATCTTCTATGTCCACCCATCATTTCCGCTGAAGTCTTTGACGGGAATTTCCCTTATACAAATATGTCAAAAGATATGTAACAGAGGACGAGAACAGATGCTGTATCTGCTTGGAATTTACGCAAGATCCTTTGCAACGATTCCGTTATACATGCCGAAGAAAAGAAGTATCGGATTGAGATGCTAGTGCATTGCGAGAACCTTTAAAATTCTGTCGAAATATTCGTTTTCAACAACGTCACAGAACTCTCAACGGTAAACGTCCAGTCTCTCGATTTCTTTAAAAACTCCAACGAGTTTGTAGAACTTTGTAACTCCTTCCAAATCTTTTAAATCTTCATCGCTAAGCGAAGATTCAACTTCTGCAAAGAATACGTAATCTCCAAGCTTACCCGATCGGGACGGTCTGGACTCGAGTTTTCTGAGGTTGAAACCCTTATTGTAAAATACTTCCAAAACGTCCTTTAAGGCTCCAGGTCTATCCTCGACTCCGAAGAATAGAGCCGTTAAATCTCCATCCCTCTCTCCAGAACCCCTGCGTCTTATCGCGTAAAACCTCGTTAAATCTCCGCTGAAATCTTGAATCTCCCTCTTCAGGATGTAAAGCCTATAAAGTCTTGCCGCCTGCTCAGATACAATAGCTGCAGAGTAGTCGTCGAGAAGCTCCAAAGCATCGACAGTCGATTTCGTGTATTTTATTTCGGCATGGCTTAAGTAGTTGTTTATGAAGTCCATGCACTGGGCTATCGCATGCGGATGCGAATATACAACTCTTACATCCCTTAAACTCAACTTCCTCTTAGCAGCCAGGCAGTGTCTTATCTCAAGCTTTGCCTCACCGAAGACCTCGACATCGTAATCCATTAAAGCGTCAAGCGTCGGAATAACAGTTCCGTTTATCGAGTTCTCAATCGGAACAACTCCGTAATCTGCCTTTCCTTCGGCAACAACTCTTACAACCTCCTCGATTTTTGAGCAGTACTTAAGCGGACATCTAGAGCCGACGAGTTTTAACGCCATTTCTTCGCTAAAACTGCCGATAGGACCCAAAACAGCTACAACCCTTTTAACCCCGATAGTTCTGTACTCCTCCTCCTTTGTCAGCTCTATCAGCTTTTCAAATATCGAATTTACGGCAATCGGATTTAGCCTAGTCTTCCTCAAAACGTTTAAAATCCTCTGTTCTTCAACATCCAAAGCCTCTATCGGCCTGTTCTGCCTCTTCTTTTCAATCGCTATTTTCCTTCCTGCTTTAACCCTCTTTTCGATTAAATCCAGTATTAGGCTGTCTACCGCGCTTATATATCCCTTGAGCAGATCAAGGCCTTCAACATCTCTCGTAATCTTACACGCCTCGAGTATTATCCTGCTATCTCTGTGGCAGTCGTAAATCTTTCGAAGGCTTGAAAAAAGTTCCCTGAACTTTTCCTCATCCTTGAGATTCTCGTGAAGTTCAAGAAGGCTCTTAACGAATTCATCTCTAACAGATTCTGATATCCTCTGTATCGAGTAGTAAAGCTTCCAGTCATTGTTTAGAATTCTGCTCGCAAGCCTGTACAGAACGCTGAATATCGGTGAGGAGTATTCAGGCTCCTTGATCCTTAAGAAGTTCGCCATAGATATTAGCAGAAAATGAGGTATTGCCTGAACCTCAGCCATCCTCCTGTCGTGCTCATCTACGTCGAGCTTGTGTATTATTGCACCGCTTCTCCTAAACTCCTCGAGTACAACCCTCTCCTCATACCTGCCAGATTCCCTAACGACGACAATTCTAGACAGCCCCATTTCAGCATCTGGACCAAACATCGGATGAATGCTAAGGAAATCGAATCTATAAGATTCGAATACGGGAATGGATATGCTCTTGACAGATGCAATGTCGACCAGAAGAGGATTGGATGCTTTAAGGGCTATGTGTTTTAACGCATTCTCGAGTTCATCCATCGGAACACATACGAATATAACGTCGAATTCTGAAATCCGATCATCTTCTATTTCGCATCTATCCCTCAGAACATCATAGCCCTTAACGTAGTATCCCCTTGAGTAAAAGAAGTCCTTGAAGAGTTTTCCCATTTTACCTACACCGTATATGAGGATCTTCATATCATACACCCTCAAAAATCTCATTCATTTCGATATGCCCGAAGCATTTGGCTTATCCATGTAGAAATACAGAGGAGAACCTAGCATTCCAACAAACTTATCTCCTATTTCTATTGCATTCGACTTCAAGATCTCTTCAAGATTTGAAACGGATTTAACCATTTTCATTTCTCCATTATGAACTCATCGACGCTTATTCCGAAATGCCTCGCCTTCTCACCTATCCAGACCAGTACCTCGTCCCCCTCTTTAAGCTCAGAAACCGATATATGTCTTCCCTCAGGATTCACGAGTTTAATAGTTTCAGCGTTCTGCAAAATAATGCTTCCTTCCTCACCGTTTGATACTGCTCTTATGAGTATAAGAGGTCTTCTCTCTATCTTAACCCTCCCTACGAATGTCTTCCTAACCCTACCGTCGTATCTCACAACCTCTACCTCATCTCCGGACTTAAGCTCAGCTAAATACCTCGTCCTGTCCCCCACTCTTATGTAAGCATTCACACTTCCTGCGTTAACCCTGAAAGGTCTCGAAGATACGTATTCAGATTCCTCGCTCTCGCTTGCAACCAGAAACAAGAATCCTGCTTTGTTACCAACTAGCATACCTTCTCCGACTTCCATTAAAGTTACAGTATCTATACAAACCCTTTCGCCCATCTCGAGCTGTTTTATCTCGGCTATTTTAGCAATTCTCAACTCCAACTTCTCAGCACTTCTCTTTGCAATCTCGTAGTACTTCCTGAGATCTTCCCTGCTCCCCTTAACGGCTATTCCATCCGCTCCTCTTTCAAGCGTTTCCAGTGCAAGCTTTGCATCCTCAAAACTTTCCACAGCAGCTATAACCCTGCAACCCCTTTTCTTCATTGCTATAACGTTTTCAAGGGGTATAACCTTCCAGTCTCTAAACTTCAGAATTGAGAAATCCATTTCCTCAATTCTTCTCAGATCTTCGGCTGATTTTATCTCCACCAAAACATCTTCTATCGGAACAACCCTTATCCTACCGAGCTTTTTTACATCTTCGACGTGTTTGCCCTTAACAGCTACCCCATCGTATCCAAGCTCTATTGCATCCCTTATCATCTCCTTGGCATCATTCCATTCACAGTCCGCCAGCAACCAGACCTCCTTCATTCAGATCACCTGATACTGCTGAAGATTGGAATTTCAATTTTTAAGGAATTCCAGCGCATCTTCAACGCTCGCGTTTTCATGCACTATCATTGCAATAGCCCTCGTAATCTTTGTGGGATTCTCCGCCTGAAACACGTTTCTTCCAATTGCAACCCCTCTTGCACCAGCTTCCATAGCCATTTCAACCATTCTTAGAAGATCTTCTTCACTCTTCATCTTAGGTCCACCGGCCACAACAACTGGTACGGGACAGCCCCTAACAACCCTTTTAAAGCTTTCAACGCTCCCAGTGAAATTCGTCTTAACTATATCTGCACCCAGCTCTGCTCCAACCCTCGCAGCTAGAGCTACCGCCTTTTCATCGTACTGATTTATCCCGCTACCGCGCGGGTACATCATTGCAACAAGGGGCATGTTCCATTCCATGCAATCTCTAACAACCCTTCCCATCTCCCTTAGCTGTTCAGCCTCGGTTCTACTTCCTATGTTCACGTGAACACTCACAGCATCTGCTCCTAGCTTTATAGCCTCTTCAACTGTGCAAACGAGAACCTTTGCATTCGGATCCTCGCTCAGGCTTGTTGAACCGCTTAGATGAATTATGAGACCTATATCCCTCCCATAACCCCTATGCCCAAATCCGACCAAACCCTTGTGCAGAACAACAGCATTTGCCCCACCTTCGGCCACCGCATCAACAATCCTTGCCATGTCATGCAATCCCTCAATCGGACCCATCGACAGCCCATGGTCCATAGGAACGATTACGGTATTCCCCGTATTTCTATTTACTATCCTCTCCAGTCTTATCCTCTTCCCGATCATATTTGTTACTTTGCGTCTTAGTGACATATAAGCATTTCGAGTCCTTGCAATATTGCTCTTTTTATAATTAAAATAAAATATTGATGGAGAATTTGTTGCTGAATGAAACGCGATAGAGATTTTTCCGAGAAAGGAATACGATAGGCAGAATTTATCGATTACGGCATTGATAAGAAGCTCAAGTGAGTAGACAACTTTAAATGCGCTGAGAGTCGATGTTAATCGTTCGGAATACAGATCTAAAGCTATTCATCCTAGGGTTCACACTCCTTGCGGGCTGGAAGCTTCGCCTTTCAAGGCGGAGAGGAAAGCCCGCTTTTTTCTTCCGAAACATTTTTATTCCCTCCTCTTTAACCCCTCTCTTAGAGGGTTGCTCTGATCCAACCCGATGACACCAACCGAAGCCGATGACCCCGTCGTGAGACGGATGTGAGGTGGTTCCCCTATGGGGAACCCTCGCCCCTTTAGAGCGGGAGGAGGTCAGCAATCTCTCCTAATTCATCCCCACTCTGAGGCTCTCTTAGCGATGTTTTGTAAACATTCAGTATGCATGCGCGTATCCATAACACTTATATAATACACATGATATATTAAAATGTATGAAATATGTGAATATAACAATTACCGTACCTGAGGATCTCAGGGAGAAGATGAGGAGGATGAAGGGTGTAAACTGGAGCGAAGTTGCAAGAAAAGCGTTTGAAGAAGAGATAAAGAAGATTGAAAGGATTAAAGCCGCAGAAGAAATCGATGAGTTGAGAAAAGAGAGTAAGATCAAGTGGAATGGTGTGGAGGAGATAAGAAGATGGAGAAACTCTCATTAGATTCCTCGGTTGTCGTGAAATGGTTCAGCGAGGAGGAAGATACGGATAAGG
>CAYYFC010000054.1:0-6635 GCA_964471215.1 uncultured archaeon
GTTTGGTGGAGATTTTATCATGTATTTCTACGAATCTCCACCAAACCTGAACCCCATCGATCCCCTCAGATAACGTCACTTCCACCTAATACGTGAGAAGATCAGATATCGAAGAAATCCTTCACATCATCGTAGGCATCTCCTAAGACATCTTTCAGATCTTCGACCGTCCTGTAAGGTCTATTAACTATAATTTTTCCCGCCAACCCCTTTCCTATCCCTGGTATGGCCTCAAGCTGGTAAAGCTTTGCATCGTTCGGGTTAAGAATCGGAACTGCCGTTATCGATCTCATTCCGTAATCTACAACCCTTGCATCCAGAAAAACGTTCCTATCGTACTCTCCGACAACACCTACGAGAAGGGGATAGGTTGCGAGCTGCCTGGCAAAGGTTATTTTCCCCTGCCTTATCTCGCACCTAAGATCCGTTAGCTTCCTTCCAACAGGAACTATCTTCTTGAGCATCTCCCTGTCTATTTTCCTCCTTACCCTTTCCTTAAACACCTTGAAGTACCTCTTGTGCCTAACGACATTCCTGTAACCTATCTCCTCCATGGGAGTTCCCCTGAAAACCTTCACCTGTCTTATGTTTATCCTCCTTACCAGAAGATCCCTTCTGATAAGCTCTTCGAGGAATTCGTAGTTCTTCTCAAAAGTCTCCTTCGTCTCACCCTTCAGACCTATGACGAAGTTTATCCCAGGGAGGAAGTATGGAAGCCCGTTGTATCCGACGTATCTTCCGTACCTGTTGACGAGCTCTATTGCGAACATAACCTCATCTGGATTCGCGCACAGATCGTTCTTCCTCACAACAACCTCGTCGGCACTTTCAAGACCCATTGCACCTATGTTTCCAGGTGTCTGATACTGAACTATCGTCTTTATTATCTCCTTGGATTCTTCGGGATGCTCTGCAATCGTCTTAGGGTTCACGTTGTCGAGGTGAAGGGTTTTTATCCTTGGACACCTCCTCCATATCTCCCTGTGAAAGTTCTTCATGAAATCCGGATCCGGCTTCGGTACATCGTATCTGAAATCCGCCATGTAAGTGAAGAAATCTGTCTGGTTTCCCAGCCTGAAATATCTAACACCCTGACCGTAAAGAGCCTCTATCTCATCGAGTACAGCTTTAGGGCTCCTCATACTTGGAATTCCGTGTATCCTCTCTATGCAGAATGAGCACCTCCTCCAGTAGCATCCCCTGTACGTTTCTATCTCGCACACAACATAGGGATAATCGGGATGCATTTTAACTACTTCAGCGCCAAAAATTGCGAATCTGTTTATGAAATCCCTGCCATCTTTAATTTTCACGCTGTATCCGAAGAGATTCGATAGGTATTCAAGGAGTTTTCTTTCGAAAGGAAAATTTATAACCTTATAATACCCTCTCAGGTATTCAAGATCTCTTTTATCGAGTTCAAGCGTCACAGGGCCTACCAGGATTTTTTCTGGCTTTAAATCCTTTATATCACCCTTCAGTTCATTCAGGGTGAGCGGATTTCCTCCGAGATACTTCCCCGGAACGGCGATTCCCGATATTATCACGATAAGGTCGAAATCTTCAAGTTCTCTTCTGATAAGAGCATTTGCCCTGAACTCGTCTATTGTAACGTATTTCGCGTTTACCTTGAAGTATCTGAGCATTCCGTAAATGTATCTTGGATATGGGGATATATAGGGTGGCACTCCCAGGCACGACGGCTCATCGACGTAACCGTCGAGTATTGCGACTTTCATATCTGAATTGATTTGACGACTGTTAATAAGTTTTGGAACTGTTAAAGAATTGAAGATTCTTTATCTTTCCAAGGAGAACACCGTCAAGCGTTATAGCTTCCGCTTCCATGTAATTCCATCTCCTGAAGATGAATCCCGCGGGTTTGCATATGTTAACGGGTGTTGATGCGCACAGGTCGTTAAATGCCGGCATTACAATTACCTTCCTTCCGTCCCATTCACCTATCACCCATACCCTTTCCTTTACACCGTAATCCATTAGAACGGACGGATGAGCGTGGGCGAGTATAAGAACCTTTGAATTCAGCACTTCTTCATCAGGAATTAGATGTCCGTGAAAGAGTCCGAACTTACCTATCTTAATGCACCTCAAACCCTTCAGCTTTCCATCGTGATTCCCCCTTACAAGAGTCATGGGAACATTTACATCCTCTAAGATCCTCTCCACCCTCCTGCTTCTTCCTATGGAATGCTTGAGATCTCCGAGAACTATCAGTTCATCAGCATCAAACCTTTCCGCCATTTCGTTTACCTTTTTTATCAGCTCCTCATCGTAAAAATCGACAAGTCCAAGATGAAGATCAGCGACTATTAAAATCCTCTTCCTTCCCCTTAAAAGAATTGAAGCCTCGTTGAAAACTATTTCAGCCCTCATACCTTATCTTAAGGGGCACAACACCCAGTACGGCTATGAATATCGATGCAAGTATCGACGCTATCAGACTCTGTATTTCAGGACTTGTCTCCTCGCTCATCGATATTATAAACCTGCTCGATCCCCAGAGAACGAATCCCGTTGATATTATGAGAAGCATCATCGATATGTACTTCCTGAAGTCCTTCTTCTCTATTATGTGATCGAATATCTTACCTATGGCTATGAAAACACCCGATGATACTATCCACCATATCGATCCGTATATGAAGGAGGTTATGAGAACGACAAGGCTCGACTGGGCCTTTATCCAGACGTAGTACGATCCCTGGACTATTCCTATTATGAAAAGGAGAAGAGCTATGACGTATGTTATGAACGAAAGCCTTCCCTCCATAAGCGATCTCTTTATGGTTGAGAAGTAGCTCTCAACAGATTCCTCGAATCCATAGGCCTTTATTATGAAGTAAAGGCCGAGTATGAGTGCTATGGCACCTACACCCAGTTCAGGTGTTTGTAACAGGAGGGATATCGAGTATACGAGGAGTATTATTCCTATGGGTGCAAGGGTAGACTTTGCTATCTTCGGATCCTCGAACATCTTCTTTATCAGATAATAAGTGCTCTCTATTGTCTTGCTCTGCTTAACGACAACCCTTATTACTCCGTCTATATCGAATCTGGACGATATAAGCGGGATGACGTATTCATCCTCAGAACCGTCCGTCACGACAACTACTTTTTCAGCCTTAAGCTCGTTCTTTATTAAATCCAGCTGTTTAGATATCTTCTCATCCGATATCATCCCAACTCTCTCATCACCGCATATCGTAACTATTTCGACATTTTCACCCTTTTTCCTCAGCTCATCGTAAATCTTTATTGCGCTGAATATTGTGTTCAGGTCGGAATCCTCGGGATCTGCCTCGGCAAGTTTTATAGCCGATTTAAGGTTTTTATCCCTTCCTATTACAGGAGATGATATCCCAGCTTTCCTACCGAGATCGTCGTCTCTATCTATCACGAGCACTATCTTGTCAACCACAATTTAACTCTGTTAAAAAATATATTAACGTTATCGCAGAAATCATTATAACTTTTTTACATATTTTTTTATAATGGGAAGATTCAGACATCTCATATCGATAGACGATCTGAGTAAAGACGATATAATCTACATACTGGACAGGGCTGAGGAGTTTGAGGATATAGCGTTTGGAAAGAAGAAGTCAAATATCCTCGAAGGAAAAATCCTCGCAAATCTCTTCTTCGAACCTTCAACTAGAACAAGGATGAGCTTTGAAACTGCGATGAAGAGGCTTGGAGGTGATGTCATAAACATGACAGCACAGGAGGCCTCCAGCATCGCCAAGGGGGAAACTCTTGCAGACACGGTCAGGGTAATAAGCAAGTACGTGGACGTTATAGTCATAAGACATCCCCTTGAAGGTTCTGCAAGATTTGTCGCAGAGCATTCAGATGTACCCGTTATAAACGCTGGAGATGGTGCAGGTCAGCATCCAACGCAGACGCTTCTCGATCTATACACTATAAGAAAGGAATCTAGGCTTGAGGGATTGAAAATAGCTTTAATGGGAGATCTGAAGTATTCGAGGACAGTTCATTCACTGATAAAGGCCCTGACGCTTTTCAACGCCAAGATATACCTTATAAGTCCCGAAAGTTTAAGGCTTCCGGACGAGTTCCTCGAGGATCTGAAGGGAGATATAGAAACTGCAAATCTAAACGATGTAATAGGTGATATAGACGTTCTCTACGTTACAAGGATTCAGAAGGAGAGGTTTCCAGATGAAGAGGAGTACAAGAAGGTTGCCGGAAGCTACAAGATAACTGCCGATATACTGAAGAATGCTAAGGAGGATCTGATAGTAATGCACCCACTTCCCAGAGTTGACGAGATAGACGTAAGCGTTGACAGGACGAAGCACGCAAAGTACTTCGAGCAGGCGTTTTACGGTGTTCCCGTGAGAATGGCAATACTCTGCGAGGTGTTGTTATGAAGAGGGAACTTGTCATAAGCAAGATAAGAGAGGGGACCGTGATAGATCACATAAGCGCAGGAAAGGCACTTCTAGTACTGAGAATACTCGGGATAGGGGCTGGAAGCAAGGAAAGGGTTTCAATGGTTATGAACGTTCCAAGCAAGAAGATAGGTAAAAAGGACATAGTTAAGGTTGAGGGGAAGTTCATAAATAAAGATGAGCTTAACAAAATAGCCCTTATTGCCCCGAACGCAACCATAAACCTAATAAAGGATTATGAAATAAAGAAGAAGTTCAAGGTAAAGCCTCCTGAAATAATAGAGGGAATTCTCACATGTCCGAACAGGAACTGCATATCAAACAGCAATGAACCGATAAAGCCCAGATTTCACATTTTTATAGAGGGTAACAGGGTTATAGCCAGGTGTTACTACTGCGGAAAGAAGATAAAGGATGTAGATAAGTTCATAGTCTAGAATTCTGGAAATATCTCCTCGTAAAATCTCCTCAGGGCCCTCCTGTTCCTTATTATATCTTTACTCTCCAGTACTCTCCTCTCAAGCTTCTTAAGTGCAGAATGGAGGGCAAATTCAGCCCCCCATCCCTCACTTACGACCGTGAAAACACCCTTATCGCTCGTAAGCTTTATCCTTACGTTTATAAGTGGAAAACCCTTGTAAAGACCCTTGTACCTTTTGAAGTATACGAAGAGAACAGCATCTCCAAAGTACTCTCTGAATTTTTCCATGAATTTCCTCAGATCCTCGTTTATCCTCTTCTTCTCGAAATCGTCCAGAACAACATCCCTGAACATCGCCTGAATATCGAACTTAGTCCTTACCCTAGTTCTTATGAAGCACTCGAGTATGTCCTTCTTTATAAGTATTCCCTCCGGAAAACCCCTTTTCGTAACCACGACGCTTGAGATTTCGTTCTCTAGCATTTTGTCTATTACATCTGGGATTCTGTCATCGGGATCAGCCGTTATCAGTGGCTGGCTCATTATACTCCTAACGCTTATCGACAGAGACCTGTCCTTTTCCCCTACAAGATCTCCAAGTCTCTCCCTCCTTCTTGGGGCAAAGATCCTCTCTATCACATCCTTTCCCGTGAGAATTCCGACAGCTCTGAATCTTCTATTGATCACGACGACTCTGTCAACTCCGTTTGACCTCATAACTGCAAGAGCCTTTGCCGCAGTGTCTTCGTCAAAAACAGTTACAACGTCGGGATTCATAACATCTCTCACCCTCAAATCCCTCAGATCATGCTTTATGACCTTCAAAAAATCCTCTATTCTTATCACTCCGAATTTCTTGTTTAACCTGATTACGACGAATGGAGTCGAATCTTCTATGAACCTTCTAGCTACTGTTTCTTCTGAGAGCTCATGTACACGTATCACACCCGTTCTTATGGCGAAGTTCTTAACCTTTGTTTCGGGATTTGAAATAACGCTCCCCCTTATCAGGTCCCTCTCCCTAACAACCCCGACAACTTCATCTCCTTCCCTCACTATCACCGCTCCTCCAGACTTCTTAAGAACAGAAATGACTCTGGAAATCGTTTCATCAGCGCTGACAGCCCCGTATTCCTCTTTCACGAGCTCTCCGAGTTCGGGCATAAATCCCAATTCTTATTCATCTATTTATACTTTTTGATGAAATTAAATTCTTCATATGAATCTCAGAGTTTGTACAGGTGTTATTTGTCTTTTTATTTCAAATACGAGTATATTCATTCCGAGGTAATTTAAACCCATGATTCGGTTCTTAACTCCCGAACTCGGGGAAAAAAAGCAACCCACATAACCTAAAAATTTATATAAGAGTTGTGTAAGAAATTAAGGGAGTTAGAGGGGTGGTTAAATGGCAGAACTCCCTCTCGCACCGGTTGAGAGAATAATCAGAAAGGCAGGAGCTCAGAGGGTAAGCGAATCTGCAAAAAAGGCCCTAGTAGAGGCTATAGAGGAGTATGCCATAAAGATTGCAAAAAAGGCGAGCGATCTCGCGAAGCATGCAGGAAGGAAGACTGTTAAGGCAGATGATATAAAGGTGGCCGTGAAGGAATTGATTAAATGATTTTATTTTTTATAACATTTATCAATTTTTTTCGAAAGCTTTTAATAGCTTATGGACAAATAACTCTTGAACAGCCGAGGTAGCCTAGCTGGTCGGGGCGTCGGACTCATAATCCGAAGGTCCCGGGTTCGAATCCCGGCCTCGGCACTCTTTTATT
>CAYYFC010000055.1:0-6508 GCA_964471215.1 uncultured archaeon
TATGGTGGTTCCCCTATGGGGAACCCTCGCCCTTTAGAGCGGGAGGAGGTCAGATACCATTACACCTTTATACTCTTTTATCGCTTCTTTCCATTTTTTAATGACCATTCTGAGGTAATTCAATAGCTGCTTTATACCATTAAAGGTTAATTTAACCTTAACTTCGATCACTATTATCTTTTCAGGGTTTTTTATATCGGGCAAATAACAAACTATGTCTGCCCTCCTGTCCAGATACTCCTCTCTAATGCAGGATGCATTCCAAGGATTTCTGCTTTTAAAGAGATCTCGAATATAATCATGTTTCGCTTTATCCGTTTCATCTTCAACAACTATTCCTACATCTCCGATTTTTTTCCTTACCTGTTAAGCATATTTCATTTAAAAAGCAAGCATCACAATCGGATTCTTCCAAGTTCTTTTTGCATATATCCAGTATTGCGGGTCTTGATAGGACATAGTCGTATTTAGATGGATCTAGGGGATTTATATTTTTAAAGTAGTTCGTAATCCTCATGACTCCATTCCAGTTATTTCTGAGTGTTATGCCTGTAATCCTACTAAAAACTCTTAATATTCCTAGATCCAACGAGATGTACAGATGTGCAGGACTTATGAACTTCCAAATTCCTAAATCTGGATATTCAGATCTTACAATCCATCTTAAAAAGAGTGTCATTCTCTTTTTTGATGATGTGCTTTTGGGCTTTGGGATAAAACCTTGTGAAGAAAACTTTGCACACTGAAGGATTTTACTCAAAGTTTCATCTATAACCATTTTCACGGGCTCAGGCTTGATCGGATCGTAGCAACTTTCAGCTACATCTTTAAGGTTAAGCTTAGTTATAACCTTTAATAACCTTTGAAAATCTTTCATCTGCGGATCAAATCTATGAAAATAGCCATAATTTTTTAACAATAGATCTTTCAATTTTTCAAAATGATGACTATTTGTTAGGTCGGACAGCTCAAGATCATTATGCTTAAGAAAATCTATTATAAAATTAAATCTACTAATCAAGTGGGATACTTCCATTTGATAATCGTACATTGCTGAGATAAAGGCGAAATTTGTTGTATCCTCTTCATTGCGGAAAATTTCATTAAATCTTCTAACACAACTGAGTAAAGAACTATTTAAATAGTATTTTGCAGAGATGACATATCTTTTATCTAAGTAATGTAATCTTTTATGGTTGTATTCATCGATTACAAATTAGGCTCAAACATTATATAATAAGTTCTATTTAAGATCTTTCAAAATAAATGAGTAAATTTCAAAGATTCAATAAATGAATGATGCCAAAATATATGTGTCCTTTATGTTTTAATTGATGCCAACTACAACATTCAACTGTGTTACTTTGTGAACTACTGTCTCAACCAAAATATTTAAATATAAGTTAAGGTATATGTTTAAATTGGCTTTCGCAAAACTTAAATAATGATTGTATATGAGGCTTGAGAAGATCGGTAAGATAAGTCACGTGTCGAAGTCGGGGTTCATAGTCGTAGTTGGAGATTCGAAGAAAATCCCCAAGATTGGTTCTGAAGTGTATAACAGAAGAATGGAAAGGATTGGCCATGTGTATGATATAATAGGCCCCGTAAAATCTCCCTTCATTTTAATAAGACCTAAAAAAGACGTGTTAAAGAAGATACTGCCCGAAGATTTATTTGTTTTAGGAGGTGAGGATCATGGAAGAAGAAAAGGTGAAGGAGATAGAAAAGGAAAAGGAAAAAGAGGTAGAGGTAAAGGAGAGAGAAAAAGAGGAGGTAATTGAGGTTTGTCCCGAATGCGGTAGTCCTAGGATTATAAGGGATTATAAGAGGGGAGAGCTGATCTGCCAGGACTGCGGGTACGTGATAGAGGAGAGGTATATAGATGCTGGACCTGAATGGAGGGCATTCGACAGCGAGCAGAAGGAGAAGAGGAGCAGAGTAGGAGCTCCGATAACGTACAGCGTTGATGCGGATGAGCCGATAATCGTAAGGCAGAACGATGAGATCAAGGTTGTTAAGATAGGAGAGCTCATAGACTCCCTGATAGAGAAGAAAGCTAAAGAGGGTAAAGTTAGAAGAGAAGGAATATTGGAAATTGCGAATGTAAGCGATGAAGACTTGGAAGTTGTAGCTTTTGATGCGAACTACAAATTCACATTTAAGAAGGTTTCAGAGGTTTCAAGACATCCCGTAGATGAAATGTTCGAAGTTGTCGTAGAGGGAAATAAAAGTGTCAAGGTTACTGGTAGTCACAGCGTTTTTACAGTGGTTGATAACGAAGTTATTCCGATAAGGGTTGATCAGCTTAAAGAGGGTGACTTCCTCGTTCTCGCTAAAAGGTTGCCGAACGTTGAAAAGAAAATAGATTCAATCGACTTAGGTAAAGTCGTTAAGTATACAAACAGTGAATACAGCACGTTCCAGCTCACCGCTGTATCCCGTAATAGAGAGCTAATACAAGACATCGCATTGTTGCTACTACAACTCGGTGTGAACTCTCATTACAACGTAGAAACAATAAAAGGTCACGTCGTTGAGAAAACAGGACAGTTCATACCTGAGAGTACAGCACACATGCTAAAGATAACTAATCTGGATGGAATTGCAAGGCTAAAGCTGATGGCTAAAGTTATAAGGGAGAAAAAGAAACCGCCAGTTGAAGAGCTAATCCCCGCTCCAATGAAATATGCAAAGGAGTGGAGATGCATGAGAAGACTTAGGATAAGCAGGAGTTTAGCTCTCAAAATCGCCGAGAAATACTGTGATGAAAAGTTAAAGAGATTGGCGAAGTCCGATTTCATGTTCTTAAGGGTTAAGAAGATTAAGAAGATTAAGCCTACAAACGGATACGCATATGATTTAACAGTTCCAAACGCAGAAAACTTCGTTGCCGGTATGGGTTTCGTCCTGCATAACACGATCCACGATAAGGGACTTTCAACGATAATAGATTGGAACAACAAGGATTACTACGGGAAATCGGTATCCATAAGAACAAGGGCTCAGCTTTTCAGGCTCAGGAAGTGGCAGAGGAGGATTAGGATTAGCAACGCCACCGAAAGAAATCTCGCATTTGCTCTCAGCGAGCTCGATAGAATGGCGTCTGCGCTCGGATTGCCGAAGAGTGTTAGAGAGACAGCAGCCGTAATATACAGAAAGGCTATTGAGAAGAACCTCATAAGAGGGAGGAGTATCGAGGGCGTTGTGGCAGCAGCTCTGTACGCTGCCTGCAGACAGGCAGGTTTTCCGAGAACACTTGACGAGATTGCACAGTATTCAAGGGTTGACAGGAAGGAAATAGGAAGAACTTACAGGTTCATAGCAAGGGAGCTAGGGCTTAAGCTCATGCCTACAAGCCCGGCCGATTACGTTCCAAGGTTCTGCGCTGCATTAAATCTGAGTGGAGAAGTTCAGAGGAAGGCAATCGAGATAATAAAGAAAGCTGAGGAAAGGGAGCTAACGAGCGGAAGGGGTCCGACAGGTGTTGCAGCAGCTGCCATATACATAGCATCGATTCTTTGCGGTGAAAGGAGGACGCAGAGAGAGGTTGCAGAGGTAGCAGGTGTTACGGAGGTAACGATAAGGAACAGGTACAAGGAGCTTGCAGAGAGGCTTGGAATAGAGATAATACTCTAGTGCTCATCACTTATATGAACGTGATCCTTTAAAAGAACTGTTGATTCACCGTAAACTTCTTTTAAAACATCCAATCTCAGTATTTCATCGGCCTTTCCCATTCTGTAAAAAGTCCTGTTCAGAAGAACTATCTCCTTTGTATATGGTAAGAAAAGAACGGGGTCGTGACTTGTAACTATTATCAGCTTCTCCCTTGAAAGCCCTGATATTAACTTTATGAATTCAACCTTTCCAAGCGGATCTATGGATGAGAGGGGCTCATCCAGTAATAAAACGATTGGATCGTGAACAAGAGCTCTTGCCAGTAGTATTCTCTGCTTTTCACCACCGCTTAATTCAAAAAATATACAGTCCCATTTGCTTTTTGGAAAATCAACTGCTTTTAAAACATTTTTAACTTTCTCAACGCACTCATCGCTTGCAATTCTTGGAAATCCCCTGTGAAGGAGTAAGGAGTTCAGGACTAATTCGAAAGCCGTAATTGGGAATTCTTCCTGGTAAATCATCTGGGGGACATATCCTATCTTAGATCTGTTTCTATTTGAGGATATCTCCTGGCCGTTAAGAAGTATCTTCCCGTTCTTGGGCTTTACAAGCCCCATTATCGCCTTGAGCAGCGTGGTCTTTCCCGCCCCGTTCGGTCCTATTATCTGATATAGAGCCGGTCCTTCAAACCTCAGGTTGAGTCTGTCGAGTATTCTCTCATCGAACTCAACGCATACGTCTATTACCTCAAGTGTGCACACCATTTAAAAATGATTATATTCAGTGTGCACATAAGGTTTATCATGAACAAACCGATTGCAAATATAATTATGCTTATATTAACCTTGTCGATCATTTCATCCTGTGCAAAGGCGTTAAAAATAGCCGTAACGGTTCCAAGTATAGAATGCGATGTGAAGAGTGTTGCAAGGAACGATACGGTTTTATCCATAGTGCCTCCAAACGTCGATATACACAGCTACCAGCTGAGACCTAGCGACGTTGAGGAGCTCAGGAGTTCTGATGTTATAATATCGACAGCCCACACACCCTTTGAGATCAGAATAAGGGAACTCGTCAGAAGCGGGGAAATAAGTGCAAAACTCATAGAAATACCGAAGATAAACGGGATAAGATTTTTCAAATACCCGGGAACTAACGTAACGAACTTTCACATGCCAGTATACGATCCAGAGAATTACAAGGTATTCATTAAATTCGTTGCAGAATTCCTCTATGACATAAGCGGTAACAAGGATTATGTGAAAAATGCAGAGGAGGTATGCAAAAGGATAGATGAGCTCGTCAAGAAAACGAAGAAGCTGAACATGACCGCGGCAGCCGATCTTCCGTTTGCACAGTATGCAGTATCGTGGCTGAATGTAAGTGTTAAGTATATTGTTTTGAAGGAGCCTGAACTTCCAATTTTGCCGAGGGATTTGGAGAAAATAGAGAATTCGATGAAAAACGGAGAAATCGATCTCGTAGTCCTATGCAGGCAGGACACAAAGGCTTCTGAGATTCTTAAAGATCTCGCCCATCGGTACGGCTTACCGGTATTATACGTAGATTCCCCAACATCTTTAAGTGGCATAGCAGAGAAGCTTGAAAACATTTCTATGGAAGCCGATAGGCTTGAAGTAGAAGAATCTCCGGGATTTGAAATCCTGATATTTCTAGCGGCATTGTTAATCGTTTTCGGTTTAAGAGGGGCTCGCGGCTGTTTTCCAACAACTTAACAAAACATAACCGAAAGCTATAAAACTTGCCTAACTAAATTATTGGAAAATGAAACAGTACATCAGTTATTCTCTACCAGCTCCTGAATCGTGGACGAGTTATTTGAGACAGTTCGAAGAGTTTGTAGCCGACATTGCCAACTACTTTCTCTCAACTGTGTGGGACGAGCAGATAATGGACGAGATACACGCCTATGGTCTGAAGGTCGTGGATGGAGAAGAACATTATACAAAGCCTGCCTACAAGTTCTTCGAGCAGAAAAAGCTCTTGCTAGACGACGAATGGTGGAAAGAGTTACCATCACGCTTCAGAAGAGGTGTGATGGAAAAGGTCGGAAGAGTGCTGAGATCTCAGAAGGAACGGAAAGATTGTTTCTATGATGTTTTACCAGTATTTCTCAACTATTACGATCTAAGCGTTGAAGACATGAAAAAGAGAAGGTGGAAAGCTTTCAAGAAGATAAGGCAGAACCCGATCGTTAGTGGGAAGTACCATGACTACAACCTGCTGAAACAGGTAGTTTACCAGATAGCAAATTACTATGAAAAAAATGGCAGATTACCGAAGAAATATACAGAATGTGTCAAACCGGAGTTTAAGTCTGGAATGTTCCCTTTCGACATAGATGATGGTAAAATTGGACTTAATGAGTTGAACGGAGACAAAGGAAGACTCTTCCAGATGTATTACAGAATCGAAGGTGAGGAAGTTAGGCTCGTGCTCAGAGTTAAGCTCCCCGTCGTTAGAGAAGATAGAACGATTGAGTGGAGGTGGTTCGAAGAGGAAGTTGAAGCTTATCCCAAATTCAAGGAGATGCTGAAGAAGTACGGGATTAAAAAACCCGTACTCGTGAGAAGACGGCTTAAGAGTGGATTTCATCGGTACCAGTTCGTCTTCCCGTTTGAAGTTAAAGAGAATAGTGGAGAGGTTTGGCAGGACAGATTTCTCTCCATCGACCTGAATGAGAGAAAGCTCATTGTAGCGGTCGTCATGGATAGTAATTGCAACCAGTTAACTCCACCAATCTTCATCAAAACTTTGCCCAAGGTGAAAAACAAGATTCTGAAGATAAGGGAGGAGATAAGCAAGATCTCGCGCAAAATAAGCAGTAATCTCGACTTCGATGGCCGTTTGTTCGCTGAGA
>CAYYFC010000056.1:0-6300 GCA_964471215.1 uncultured archaeon
CATCATATTGCTGTATAAAGTGGTTAGTTAAAGTTCCTTCGGTATATGAAACTATACCTTAGATCCGAATTGCAAACTAGTCCTACTCTTCTTTTCTGTAGAATACTTGTGGACACAAAGTTGAACTCAGATTGAATTTAGTCATAAGTAATTATAATTCATCAAGAATATGATCTAGATTTTAGCAAGATTATGCTAAGGGTTAGCATAGCTTTTGTCCAATAGAAGTAAATTATGCTAAGCTATATACGACTGTTGATCGTTCTCTGACCTCCTCCCCACCCTTTACAGTAGTTCTGAAAGTTAGCAATTTTGGCAATCAGATTTGAATATTAAACTTAAATACTAATAATCAAATAAAATTTTAGGTAAGTGTGTTAAGCAAAATAAACTATTTCCGACGTTTTCGGATTTTTAGGCTACACTAAAAATAACCCTCGTAATTGCCAACTTTCGGAACTACTGTAGAGAGCGAGGGTTCCCCAAAGGGGAACACCATCAGATCCGTCTCACGACGGCATCATATGCTTCGGTTTGTGTCATCGGGTTTGTCAGAGCAACCCTCTACAACATTATTTTCAATATAATAAAGTTTTATGACACGAACATACCTCTTACCGTTCACATCATCCGTAGCTTCATGTAGTAGACTGTATCGTTTTATATCAGCCACGGATGAGATCATCACGGCGACGCCTCGACCCCCCTCACCGTAGCCTTACGACTACGGGTCTCGGGAATCGAAGCCCACCGTAAGTGTCTCGTAAAAAAGACTTTATAAAGCTTTCGGGGTATATACCCATATGTGACCGTGTTGAATCTTAAAAAAGATACACTACACAAAATGATATAAACTATCGTTTCTGCCCCCTTCCTCCCCCAATTCATCTCCGCCCTAAAGGGCAAGCTTTCTTAGCGACATTTTGTAAATTAGAGAGGGAGGATATTAAAGAAATGTTTAGACTGTGTAAAGGATCATTAAAGTATCAAGCCGAATTTTTTCTATACAGGGAACAGCTAACATAATTTGCAAAAATAAAGAGATTAAAGATAGAGAAGAAAGACTTTTATTAGATTATACGAATTCGGAATTGATAAGCGGTGAGATCTTAGAGATACTAAAGGCTATTATGGCAAAGCTTGAGGATATTGAAAAGAGGCTGATTAGGATTGAAGAAGAATTATTTTACGAGCTAAGTGAGGAAGAACTTAAAGAGATAAAGAGAGACCTTGAAGCTTATGAGAGATGTGAGCTAGAGGTTATACCGCTTGAAGAGCTAAAGAAGGAGCTTGGAATTGATGGAGAAGAAGTTTGAGGTCATTTTAAAGAAAGGTATAACTAAAGATTTAAAGAAACTAAGCAAAACGGATAAAATCCGAATTTATAAGGCTCTTGAAAAACTAATCGATCCTTTTTCCCTTGATATCAGGAAGATCTCTGGGTTTAAAGACGTTCAAGCAGTTAGGGTTGGTAATTACAGAATAATCTTCAAAATTTATTTCGAGAAAGGAGTTTTATTCGTTATTAAAATCGATAAGTGTGAAAGAGTTTACGGTAGACTCTAACTCTTGGCACTGTCAAAAATAGTAACAAAAAATAAATAGAAGAAATACAACATATGCAACCCGCTCTAGGGCGATTAGTAGATTACGTTAAAGCTACAAAAGTCTTTCGGAGGAATAAGAAAAATGTAGAATTTAAAATTTTAGTAGCTCTATTATACTCCTTTAGTTTATCCTTAAGAAAAACAAGCAATTACCTATCTCTATTCGAAGAGATAAGCTATTAATCAGTTAGAATTTACTACCACAAACTCAAAAAAGTTCTAAAGCGACCAAGAAAGAAATTAAGAAGGTTAATAGCAATAGATGATACAAAGATAAAACTGGAAAAGAAACTAATCTTTGTATGGGCTGCTGTAGATGTTGATACAAAAGAATGTCTTGCTGTATGGGCTTCTAAAAGCAGAGAAGTTCTGAAGCTTACGTTTTCTTGAAAGAAGTACTGAAGTACTGCGAAAACACGCCAGAAATAGTTGTGGATAGGGATTCTGGTATCTGTGGGCTTCGAAAAGACTTGGTTTAAGATACAGGCACGAGACGTTTGGTGAAAGGAATGCTATAGAAGGATTCTTTTCTAGGTTTAAGGAGAGAACAAAGAGATTCTGAAACATGTTTCCGTTCAGGAGTTCATTTGATTCTATACAGAGCTGGATTGAGAGTTTTATGGCTTTCTATAATTACTGGAGGTGTTTATCTTACACCGCCAAAACAGAAACCACAATTTTTATTTTTATTCTTGATCAAGAACCAATATGCCGCGCAAACCTTCAGGTAGGATCGACGTATGCCTCCGTATCAAAGCCGATTTATATCAGAGTTTGAAGGAAATTACAAGAGCTGAAGGTTGTTATATTGCAGATCTCATCGAACCGAAGCTTATTGAACTCGTAGCGTTGTATAATGCAGGAGTTCCAATACGCCGGGGGTGGGATTCGAACCCACGAACCCCGAAGGGCAGGGGATCTCGAGTCCCCCGCAGTGCCACTCTGCAACCCCGGCTCTGTCAAGATATGTTCGGTCTCTGAAGATAAACCTTATCTCATAATATTTAAAATAATAAGGAATTTATTATGGATTAATGCTGATAAGGGTCGAAGTCACAAAGCACGCACTGGAAAGGCTTTTCGAAAGATTTCCAAAGCATAAGAGGTTTGATGCGAAAACCGTGGCAAATATATTTGAAAACGTGATAAGAGACGGTGTAATAGTGGAGGACGGAGACGAGATAAAGATTATAACCGGTAACTATACCCTGTGCTGCAAACTTGAAAACTTCGTACTTACTATAAAAACCGTTTTGAAAACAAAGGAGCTTAGAAAGAAGTACAGGAGAATGATTTATAGGGGTAAAAGGCATAACTGGAACATCATAATAGATGTGAAGAAGCTTGAGAAGATGTGCAGAAGGGTCGAAAGAATGAAGAACGTATGCAAGATCTGCGGTATTTCGAGGGAACAGACAAAGATTGAAAGGTGTAAGATATACGGATTTTACATATGCGGAAATTGCTGTTTGTCCGTTGGAGGATACTCAGAAAAGTGCAGAGGATGCGATTTCGATATATATAAAGATTTTAAAAAATTCAGGGATTTTCCTCCGTATATTGCATGATTCAAGGTATTTAAAATTGATTAGAATACATTATAATTTTGTACAATTCATATCAACAATAGACTTAGTCTTGTTTCACTATTCAGCAAGTTTTAAATAACGATAGGATTTGCAATCGTTAGGTGATAAAAGATGACAAAGGAATACGTGGTCTATGTTGGAAACAAGCCTGTAATGAACTACGTACTGGCAGTTTTGACGCAGTTCAATGAAGGGGCTGAAGAGGTAGCAATAAAGGCAAGGGGAAAGGCCATAAGCAGAGCAGTAGACGTTGCAGAGATAGTTAGAAATAGATTCCTTCCAAATGTCACGGTTAAGAGCATAAAAACGGATACGGAAGAGCTTGATTCGGAACAGGGCAGAAAGGTTAACGTCTCAACGATTGAAATAATCCTTGCCAAGACCTCTTCCTGATTTTTATTCCACATTACGACCACATAAACGTTTTTATCTTTTAAGTATTAGTCGCTAATGCGAACTCGAAAGGTGTTTCGGCGTTAGTTGGAATCATGCTCGCTATGCTCATAGGGATGATATTTCTTTAGTATTATGCAAATACAATATGTTCCCGGTCTTATTAAGGACGTAGAATTAAAACATCTTAATGAAATAACGAAGGACATTTACTAGCTCGGTAAAAGTCTCAAAAATTGTAAGATGATGTTGATAATTATTGATCTGGGTATTCAGTACCAAAATACCCTTCCTTCTAACACCGTTTCCTCGAACAGTATCACTCTATATTGATACTGTTCATCGGTTCCACCTTTAAGGACTTAAATATCCCTATAGGGTCATGGGTGGCAGTTGAGCCCAACGGAACGGGGCTTCCATCTACGTCTAACCCTACGAGGCTTGGAGCATTGCTCCCATCACCTCGCAGGGCTATACCTCGCCACGAAAAGTTACACTTCGCTATACTTAAAAGTTTATGCCCCAGACGCTTTCCTCCTCGATATTGTATGACAATTTCGATTTAAACATAACATACTCTGAGGTGTTTCCGCAAGACGGTTTTTTGTACAGTCTGAACACGAGCTCAAAGAGCATAAGAATAACCGTGAACAATTTCTCAAACCTCGATTACGAATTCATATATGAAAACACTGTACTGTTTAAGAGGATAAGGGAAGTTCCATCCCAGAAAATACCTTCCCCAGGATCTCGTTCCCCATGTTAAACTGGGTGAAGAGGAGAGGTTGCAGTGATCAGTCGAGCAGATCCCTCAACCTGATGATGGGTGGGAGCTCCCTTTTATGCCTGCTCCTCTCCATGAGATCCAGAACCCTCTCAACTTCCCTCCTATCGAATCTCAGTTTTTCAACTATTTCATCCGAGCTCATTCCCCTTTCAAGTGCCTTCAGAATCCCGTCAAGCCTTTCATAACTGATACCGAGCTCTTCCTCATCTGTCTGCCCGACCCAGAGTCCCGAAGATGGCTTCTTATCTATAATCCTTTCCGGGACTCCCAGAAATCTCGCTAGCTCGAAAACTTCCGTCTTGTAGAGATCGCCTATCGGAAAGAAATCTGCCGCACCGTCTCCCCATTTCGTGAAGTATCCGCAGGCTATTTCACTTTTGTTCCCGGTTCCCGCAACTACATAGTTCAGTAGGTTCGCATAGTAATAATTTATCGTCATTCTTATTCTAGGTTTGAGATTTGCAACCGGAATCATGTCACCTTTGTCGAGATTTCTTAAAAAAGATTCAACTATTTCGTTTATCTCTATATATCTGTACTCTATGTTCAGCTTTCTGCAGACATCGATGGCATCCCTTATGTCCTCGTCCCTAGTAACACCTTTTTCGGGCATTATCAACCCGAGAACTCTATCCCTACCCAGCGCTCTGACGCACAAAAAGGCAGTGGTTACGCTGTCAACTCCACCGCTTATCCCCACGATTACGCCTTGCGCTCCTGCGCTTTCGACGAACCTCCTTATGAATTCAGTTATCCTCTCCGCTATCTTACTCCAGTCTGCCAACCTTATCACCTATAAGCTTTAAAAGAATAGCCTTCTGGGCGTGCAACCTGTTTTCCGCCTGATCGAAGACTATCGAGTGCTCACCCTCGAGAACCTCCTCGGTTATCTCTTCCCCTCTATGCGCCGGAAGGCAGTGCATGACAACAACGTTCGCCTTTGCGAAGTCAACAAGATTCTGCGTTACCTGATAACTTGCAAATGCCTTAAGTCTCTTCTTCCTTTCCCTTTCCTGTCCCATGGAAACCCATACATCTGTATATATAACATCTGCGTCCTCCACTGCCTTTTCAGGATCGCTCTCGAATTCCAGATTTGCCCCTAGCCTTATGGCCTTTTCAACTATCTCCCTGTTCGGCTCGTATCCTCGCGGCGTGCACACTATCATCTTCATACCCGTAAGGGCAGACGCAAGTATCAGAGAATTGCAGACGTTGTTCCCATCTCCAACCCAAGCTAGTCTGACGTTCTTTAGATCTCCCTTATACTCCTTTATCGTTAAAAGATCAGCTATTATCTGACAGGGATGCTCGAGATCGCTAAGGCCGTTTATGACCGGAACCGTTGAGTACTTGGCAAATTCAAGAATCGTGGAATGTCTCCTGACCCTCATAACAACAGCGTGAACGTATCTTGATAGAACCCTTGCCGTATCCTTTATGGGTTCACCCCTTCCCAGCTGGAGGTCGTTCCAGTTCAGGTAGAGGGCATGTCCTCCAAGATCGGTCATCGCAACCTCAAAAGATATCCTCGTTCTTGTCGACGGTAGTTCGAATATCATGGCAAGACTCTTGTTCTTCAGGTAATCCGTAACCCTTCCCCTGTACCTCTCCTCCTTAAGTTTTTCTGCAAGCTCAAGTATATCCTCGAGTTCTTCCCTCGTCACGTCTGCGATTGATATTAAATGCTTCATCTCTAAAGACTTAAGAGAATAATTAATTAAGCTTTTTGCTTTACCCCAAAATCTATATCACGTATAATTCATCCTTATGCATCTCACAAAATGCAAGGGAGCTCGGCCCTTCAGGGTGGAGAGGGATTAGGGTAGGAGGGGGGTAAGAGGTTTGTTTAGATTATGTTGAAGAGAATTGCAAACTTCTCCCTAAACATTTTTATTCCATTCTTCTTATCCTTCTCCTAGAG
>CAYYFC010000057.1:0-6183 GCA_964471215.1 uncultured archaeon
CATAAAGTGAGTTATTCGATGACGTATAAGCTCTACTTGGGATGCGGAAGAATAAAGTAGAGATGAAAATGTTCTCAGATACGAAATCATCAAAGGTTATAGATTTAGCGGAGATCTATGACGGTTAATTTTTTAACAGCACCCCTTGATTGAAAATCATGAAGTTGATCGTTTTCACGAAAAAGGACTGCCCTAACTGTCCTTTGGCTAAGAAAATAGCAAAGGAAATAGCCGAGGAATTGAATCTGGAGTTTGAGGAGATAGACATAGAGGAGGATCTCATAACGGCCTTGCAGTACAACGTCGCATCCACACCATCGATTGCTCTCGAAGACGAGGTTTTGTTCAGGGGGGAGGTGCCGACGAAGGAAGAGTTAAAAACAAAGATAAAGGAATTCATGTAGGTGTTGGAATGATATTCGGTGGAATACTTGATCTTTCGACAATAGACTTTCCTGGAAAACTATGCTCAGTCGTTTTTTTTGCAGGATGTCCATTCAGATGTCCTTACTGTCAGAATCACAGGCTTCTGAAGGGAGGTGTGAGGGTTAGCGTCGATTACATATTCTGCAAAATAAAGGGCAATTATCTCATAGACGGTGTATGTTTCACAGGTGGAGAACCGCTGATGCAGGATCTGAACGAGCTAATTGAATTGATAAAGAAGTTGAAGGGTGTAAAACTTGCTGTTAAAATAGACACGAACGGATACTATCCTGAAAAGCTCGAAAGGCTGATAGATCTGATAGATTACGTTGCAATGGATTTCAAGACAACACCGGCCAAGTATTCAGAGCTAGTTGGGAGGAAGGATTCAGCCAAAAGGGTTTTGAGAAGCCTTAAATTACTTTCAGAATCCGATGTTGAATTCGAAATAAGGACGACTGTTGTCCCGACACTACTGGATTCAAACGATATAGAAGAGATATCGGCAATACTTTCTGAATACGGTGTGAAAAGATATGTTCTCCAGCAGTTCAGGAATATAGATGTTTTGGACGAATCTCTAAAAAGAGTTAAGCCTTATTCAAGAGAAGAGCTGATAAGAATGGGAAAGATCGCGAAAAAGTATGTACCTGAGGTAATAGTCAGATGTGAGGAGGAGATAAGATTATAAATTCAGGTAAAACGTTTTTATTCAAATGGTATAACCCATGCTTATGATTACCGAGAGAGATGTCCATCACATAGCAAATCTGGCAAAAATAGAGCTCAAACCCGAGGAGGTCGAGAAGTTCAGGAGGGAGTTTCAGAAGATAATAGAATACTTTAACATACTCGACGAGGTCCCCGAAGAAATAGAGCCGACTTATCATGTATTGCCGCTGAAGAACGTTTTTAGAGAGGATGTACCTTCAAGATCACTTGATAGAGAAGAGGTTTTGATGAACGCAAGGCATGTAGAAGACGGATATTTTAAGGGACCGAAGATAGTGGAGGATTGATATGATAACTGTCAGGGAATGGAGAGAAAGGCTTGAAAGCGAGAGATG
Source organism: uncultured archaeon (assembly GCA_964471215.1). Taxonomy (GTDB): domain Archaea; phylum Halobacteriota; class Archaeoglobi; order Archaeoglobales; family Archaeoglobaceae; genus Archaeoglobus_B. Next base: position 1,494 of record CAYYFC010000057.1, read on the forward strand.
CTATGATCTTATACTCGAACTCTTTGAGAGGATAGAGAGGAGCAAGCTGAACGCCTTCATAACTCTGAACAGGGAAGCTCTTGAAAAGGCGAGGGAATACGACAGGGGAGAGGTTAAGGGAAGGCTTGCAGGGATACCTGTTGCAGTTAAGGACAACATAACCACAAAGGGTCTGAGAACAACTTGTGCTTCAAAGATGCTCGAAAACTACATACCACCATTTGACGCGCATGTTGTGGAGAGGCTGAAGCAGGAGGGCGCGATAATAATAGGAAAGACTAACATGGACGAGTTCGCCATGGGTACAACCACGGAAACTTCCTATTTCGGTGTCGTAAGAAATCCATATGACCTGAACAGGGTTGCCGGTGGAAGCAGTGGAGGAAGCGGTGCCTGTCTTGCAGGAGATGAATCCGTTCTTGCACTTGGAAGCGATACCGGTGGAAGCATAAGATGTCCAGCATCTTTCTGCGGAGTCTTCGGATTAAAGCCAACATACGGCCTTGTTTCGAGATACGGTCTTATACCGTATGCAAATTCGCTGGAGCAGATAGGTCCGATGGCAAATTCAGTTGAGGATCTCGCGCTGCTACTAGAGGTAATAGCCGGAAGGGATGAAAGGGATTCGACAAATGCGGGTGTTGAATTCAGGTTTAAGAGGATGGACGGTAGGTTCAGGATAGGTATAATAAGGGAGATGACGGCTAAGGATGAGGTAATGGAAAAGTTCTACGAAATAGTTGATGTTATAAGGCAGAGGCACGAAGTAGTTGAGGTTTCGCTGTCGTCCTTTAAATACGCACTTGCAGCCTATTACATAATCGCAATGAGCGAAGCTTCTTCGAATCTTGCAAGATACGACGGTGTGAGATACGGTCACTCCCTGGATAAGCTGTGCAGCTGGACAAAGTATTTTGCTAGGGTTAGAGCGGAGGGATTTGGAGAAGAGGTGAAGAGGAGGATAATGCTTGGAAGCTACGCACTTTCTGCAGGATATTACGGAAGGTACTATTTAAAGGCTCTTAAGGTAAGAACTCTTGTAAAGAACGACTTCCAGAAGGCTCTTAAGGAATGCGATCTCCTCATAGCACCTACGATGCCTTCTCTGCCCTTCAAAATAGGTGAGCTTGCAGATCCGCTGACAATGTACAAGATGGACGTAAATACTGTTCCAATAAATCTAGCAGGAGTTCCTGCAATGTCCATGCCGATAGGATTTGTGAGGGGTTTACCAGTTGGATTGCAGATAATAGGAAACTATTTCGAGGAAAACAAAATACTCAATCTTGCTCTTGATATAGAAGAGGAGATAAGAGATGAAATTCGATCCAAAAAAGTGGCTTGAGCTTGCTGAAAAGGATTTTGAGCTGGCATGGAATAGGGGTTACGAGGTACTGAGTTCGAGGGATCTTAACAGGAGATATCCGAGGATTTCTTACAGCCCCGGAGAGGAGCATCCGCTTTTTAAAACAATTCAGGATCTAAGAAGGGCTTATCTCCTTCTGGGATTTAAGGAGGTTGTAAATCCGATAATAGTTGAAGATGTGCACGTGAAAAAGCAGTTCGGAAAGGAGGCACCCGCAATACTCGACAGGTGCTTTTACCTTTCAACAATACCCAGACCAGATATAGGCATATCAGCGGATAAGGTTAGAAGGATAGAGGAGATAATAGGTAGAAGGGTTGAGGAGGAGGAGATAAGGGGCATAAAGAGAGTTTTTCACGATTTCAAAAGGGGGAATATAAGCGGTGACGATCTGAGCTTTGAAATATCCAGAGTTCTTAAAGTCGAGGATATAAAGGCTGTCAGGATCCTCGATGAGGTTTTCGGGGAGTTTAAGAAGCTGAGACCAAAATCAACCAATCTCACACTGAGGAGTCACATGACAACAGGATGGTTCATAACCCTAAGCGAGCTCGTCGACAAGTTACCTTTGCCCATTAAACTCTTCAGCATAGACAGATGTTTCAGGAGGGAGCAGAGAGAAGATCCCACAAGGCTTTACAGTTACTTCTCTGCGAGCTGCGTTGTTGTGGATGAGGATGTATGCGTTGATGACGGAAAGGCGATAGCCGAAGCACTTCTAAAGCAGTTCGGATTTAGGAGGTTCAAGTTCAGACCGGATGAGAAGAGGAGCAAGTACTACATACCCGGAACGCAGACGGAGGTTTTCGTACATCATCCGTCTAGGGGATGGATAGAGATTGCAACATTTGGCATATACTCGCCAACAGCCCTGTGTCATTACGACATAGAGTATCCCGTCCTAAACCTAGGACTTGGAGTTGAAAGGCTTGCAATGATACTCTACAACTACTCCGATATAAGAGAACTCGTCTATCCCCAGTTTTACAGGATCAGTTTGAGCGATCTTGATATAGTTAAGTCTATAAAGATAAGGGATATGCCCAGAACATCTGTCGGGTTGAAGGTTGCCGAAATGCTGGCCAAGACGGCAGACAAATATGCAAACGAAAGAAGTCCGTGCGAGTTCCTCGTATTTAAGGGAAGCATATACAATAAAAATTTCAAAGTTTTTATATTTGAAAGGGAAGAAAATACGAGGCTCTGCGGACCGGCCTACGCAAACGAGATAGTCGTTTACAGAGGAAGCGTCTACGGAATTCCTAAAAACGAAGAATGGAAGGAGTTTTTCGAAAACGGGATAACGACGGGGATAAGGTACATAGACTCATTCGGCTACCTTGTCGGTGCCGAGCTTGAGAGGTTTGCTGCGGAGTGCGATGAGGGTGAGAGGGTTATAAGGATAAGGGTTGTGGAAAGTCTTTCTGATATAAATCTGGAGATGCAGGAAAATGTCAAGAGGATGATAGTTTCAAGAGGCGGTAAGATAGATGTCAGGGGGCCTATGTTCGTTAGCGTGAGAATAGAGATCTGCAGGGAATGATCTTTGACCTCCTCTCCGCATTGAACAGTAGATGAAAAGTGAAGCATAAATTTAGAGTTAAAGAATTAATTCAAATAAAATAAAAATCTTAAACTATTTAGGTTGACCTAATTGCCAACTTTGTCATCTACTGTCTAAAGCGAGGATGTCAGAGTGCCTCAATCTCAGGATAAGATTTAAATTCAATTAAATATAAGAATATCCTGAGCCGCCGTAGCTTAGCTGGTAGAGCGTCGGCCTGTTAAGCCGATGGTCCCAGGTTCGAATCCTGGCGGCGGCGCTAGATTTTTCATCTTTTATTAGACCATCATCCAATATCGAGGAAAATGCTGAGAAAGATTTCAGCTAAAAATCTTTAGAATGTTTTCTCAGTTCATCTTTACTCTTTTAAACTCCGAAATCGATATTCTCGGAAACAAGGACTTAAATCTAATCTTATAACTTTGGAGTCTTCTGATTTATTTTCCAGCTATTGTAATCGTGTTTCATTATCTCAACGATCAATGTCTTTCAATCAGTTCTTTCTCGTTACAAGTTTTCCCGAACTACCCAATCTAACATAAGCTGAACGAGTTCAAATTCTAGTAGAAATTGATAAATATTACTAAATGCATTTTCATACTATGAAGGTAAAGGTTACAAGGAATTATCAGATCTCCATTCCGGCAGAGATAAGAAGAAAGCTCAAAATAAAGCTTGGAGACATCTTGGATGTTCGCTACGATGAGGAGAGGGGGGAGATAGTGATAAGAAAGGTCGATGAGAGAAGAAAAACACTCAGAGCAGGTCTTAAACTTACGCCTGAGGAGATAGAAGAGCTGATAGAGAAGGGGTTTAGAGACAACGTATGAAGGCTGTTCTGGATACAAACGTGTTGATTTACGATACGTTCGAGGACAGCTTATTTCATCTGGAAGCGAAGGAGATTCTAGACTCCCTTGACGAGTGGATAATACCCTTAATAGTCATTCACGAATACGTATGGATTCTGAAGTCGTTAGAAATTGCGATAGATGACGTTGTATACAAGGTCAGGGAATATCTTGATCACCACAAGACTAAGCTGGTGTTAGAAGACAGGGAGGATGTGCTGAGAGCTCTTGAAATTATACGCGATGAGAACTTAAGCCTGTCAAGGTACAACGACAAGATAGTTCTCTCTATAGCCCAGAAAGTTGGAACTCTTGTAACGTTTGATAAAAGGCTCAGGAAACAGGCTCTTGCTACAAAGCTTGAGGTATTACCATCGAAGATTGACGAATCTCGGTCCTCAAGCAAAATATGAACTTAGCAGTTAAGATTTAACGTTCCCACACTGTTAATCTCGACATGACCCGTCAAAATGAAGATGTTTCTTAGCTATATCTTGTTGCAACGGTTGAAACTGCAGACCTTTTTTAAATTCGTCTGCTTTAGATGTGTTTCATAAAAATTGGAGTGGGCTCGCCCGGATTCGAACCGGGGACCTTCGCCTCGTAAGGGCGACGTCATAACCCCTAGACCACGAGCCCTTAAGCAAGGATATACATTGTGACGTATAAATTTTGCGAATCGGACTTACGGTATGAAGACCCAGCAACTGGCCAGAGTACAATTATAGCTGTACATAATAATCTTATATTTGAGTTCTATTTAGTGGTGATGCAACATTGTTGATTAGGTATTTAAATTGTACACAATGTGGCGACCCCGAGGGGAAAGGTCATGAAAGCTAAACTGCATCATATCCGGCCTTCAAAGCCTTCAAATTTAAATCGTGAAGCTTCGGCGGCAAGACATCC
>CAYYFC010000058.1:0-1878 GCA_964471215.1 uncultured archaeon
ATCTTTCAACTATTTCGATTAGATCCTCGATCCAGTTTAGAATTCTAAAAGTACCGTTCCCATTTTTCTCACTGGACATCATCAAAGTTAATTAAACGTAACTTCAGTCCTAGTTCGGCGATCTTCTCGAACCTCATGTTGACTTTCGAGAGGTGCAGTACGAGTTTCTCCAGCGTGCCCCGACGGGAACGGTCTGCCGGGGAGCCGCCCACCGCCTTATAGGCAGCGGGCTCGGCACCATCGAGCCTTAAGCTCCCCTTCCCACCATTCCCGTCGAGAAGAAATCTTCTTCCAATGTTTAGTGCTGCAACGTAGTCTCTGTCTGCCGTGTACCTGCAGTCAGGGCAGTAAAAGAACCCGTACTTTATATCTTTCTCGGTTAATCTGTTGGGTGCCTTAACGTGCTCTCCTCTTGCATTGCAACGAGGGCAAATCTGCGAAGTCATGAACGCTTTCACCGTTTTAACTTCAATCCCCTTTCTTAGAGCTTTGTACCTCGTTATGGTTACTATATTCCCGCGCCTCCACATCGACAGCAGCCAGCTAAGCAGTCCCCTGCCTTTAGGAGGCTGGTAACTTTTCAGGTCTTCGAACACTATGTATTTGCATCCAAAGACCTGCGCAATCCTCACTATTACGTTTGCGACTTCGTGAGTGAGCTGATTGACTAAATTGTTCAGCTTCGTCCACTTCCTCCTTCTCTCAGCGAACAAACGGCCATCGAAGTCGAGATTACTGCTTATTTTGCGCGAGATGTTGCTTATCTCTTCCCTTATCCGGAGAATCTTCTCCCTTATTTCGGGCAGCGTTCTGACGAAGATCGGGGGAGTTAGCTGATTGTTCTCGCTGTCCATGACGACCGCTGCAATGAGCTTTCTCTCGTTCAGGTCGATGGACAGAAACCTGAAATAGTTCTCATCTTTACTGGGCTTGCACTCATCTTTGACTTCGAACGGGAAGACGAACCGGTATTGATAAAAACCACTCTTGAGTCTTTTCTTGACGAGAACTGGCTTTTTGATTCGATTCGCCAGCATTTCCTTGAACTTTTGGTATGCTTCGACATCTTCTTCGAACCACCTCCATTCTATCCTTCCGTCCTTCCTCTTTACGGGAAGCTTGACCCTCAGGTGGAGTTTCAGTTTTCCGTCTTTGACCCTGTAGCACAGCTGGAAGATCTTTCCTCTATCGTCTTTCGAAAGTTTTCCGAAGCCGATCCTGCCGTCGTCAACGTCGAAGGGAAATGTTCCGGAGTTAAAGCGAGGTCTGACGCATTCCGTGTACTTTTTCGGCAACTCGCCATTTTCTTCGTAGTAGTTGGCTATCTGGTAAACTGTCTGCTTCAGGAGATTGTAGTCGTAGTACTTTCCGCTGGCAATGAGCTTCTGCCTTATCCTCTTGAAAGCTTTCCACTTCCTCTTCCTGATGTCTTCAACGCTTAGGTCGTAGTAATCTGGGAACAGAGGTAAAACGTCGTAGAAACAGTCCTTCCGCTCTTTCTGCGATCTTAGCACTCTCCCGACTTTCTCCATTATCCCCCTTCTGAAGCGAGATGGTAGCTCTTTCCACCGTGGATCGTTCGGGTAAAGCTTCCTCCGCTCGAAGTACTTATAAGCCGGTTTCGTGTAGTATTCTTTTCCGTTCTCGACTTTCAGACCGTAGGCGTGGATATCATCGATGATCTCTTCGTCCCACACTTTTTCAAGGAACTCGTTTGCAAACTCCGCGACGAGCTCGTCGAAGAGCTTCAGGTTTGTGATCCATGTTTCCGGAGCTGGAAGAGCGTAGCTAAGACAGAGCTTTCCTGACACAGTTCACGACCTCCTTTCTCTTTTTCGAGCGCATCCCGTAAAGTCTGCCAGCAAAAGAGGTGACAAG
>CAYYFC010000058.1:1888-6083 GCA_964471215.1 uncultured archaeon
GGAAATCAAGTCCTCGACGAGTTCATTTCTTGCATCCCTGTTAACGTCTCCGTTGACGACTTCTATCTCGACTCTGTGCGATTTGAAGTAAGATTCGAGGTACTTGAAGCCGAACCTCGTCAACCTGTCTTTGTAAGAGATCATAACAACGTCTATCTTTCTTTCCTCGACGAGTCTAAACAGTCTTCTCAACCCTTTCCTGTTCTCGTTTAACCCCGAGGCGACGTCGGTGATTGCTGCTACGACTTCGTATCCTTTCTCTACCGCGTGAGCTATCAGCCTCTCCTTCTGCCTCTCTAGGTCTTCTTTCTGGTCGTGAGAGGATACCCTAGCGTAAATGGCTGCTCTCTTCTTTCCCTCCTTTTCTTCACCGATCCCCATGAGTCTTTTCACTTCGCTTTCCGGTATCCTCCTTCTGCCCTTCGGTGTCCTCACGACTCTGATCTTACCTTCCTTTTCCCATCTCCTCAGTGTGTTGGGATGAATACCGAGGATCCTACAGGCCTCTCTCAGCGTTAGCAGTCTTTCATTCATTGTAATATAAGAGTACATTTAGGCATAAATAGTTAACTTACTGGGAGCTGTTGTAGAACCCTTACAAAATTCCTACCTATGTTCGTATCGAAAAACATGGATAATCTTAAGATCGAATGATTTTAACAGTAATGCTTATCTTCATAACCTTGATCTATGCTATATGATTGCAGATGTTTATATAGAGCTCAAAGAGGGTGTTATGGACGCCGAAGGTGAAGCTGTGAAAAAGGCTTTGAGATTGCTCGGTTTTAAAAGGGTAAGGAGGGTTTCGAGTATAAAGGTTTTTAGAATCGAACTCGACATAAGTGATGAGAAGGAGGCGAAGAGGGAAATAGAGGAGATGTGCGAGAGACTTCTGGCGAATCCCGTGATTCAGAGGTATAAGATCGTTTTAAAATCGTAATGGGGTGTCTTTATGTATAAGAAACTAAATGTACCGTTTGAGTTATACGAGATAGACGTAATAAATGCGAAAGATGAGGATTTGATGAGGGTAAGTGAGGAACTCGGTTTGGCTCTAAACCTATACGAAATGAAGAGAATACAGGAATATTTTAGAAAAAAAGGCAGAAATCCGAGAGATATAGAGATTCAGTCAATCGCACAGGCGTGGAGTGAGCACTGCTGTTACAAGAGCTCAAAATACTATTTAAAGCAGTATCTGTTCGGAATTGAGGCTGATTATATTATTTCTGCGATAAAGGAGGATGCTGGAGTTGCCAAGTTTGATGAGGAATACGCTTACGTTATAGCTCTTGAGAGCCACAATCATCCCTCGGCAATTGAACCGTATGGTGGAGCTGCTACCGGAATTGGTGGAATACTGAGAGATGTTCTGTGCATGGGCGCCCAGCCAATAGCGCTTGTAGATCCACTCTTCTTTGCCGATCTAGACGTAAGGGATGTGCCCAAGGGTACAAAGCATCCTCTTTACCTCCTGATGGGTGTTGTAGCAGGAATCAGAGATTACGGAAACAGGGTGGGAATTCCAACAGTTGCCGGTATGCTCTTCTTTGATAGAAGCTACATAACAAACTGCCTGGTAAACGTTGGATGCATAGGAATTGTAAAAAAGAGAAATATAGTACATTCAAGGGTAGGAAATATTGGAGATCTTTTTGTTCTTGTTGGAGGTGCTACCGGAAGGGATGGTATACACGGTGTTACATTTGCATCTGCAGAATTAAAGGAAACAAGCGAAGAAGAGGAAAGAGGGGCAGTTCAACTCGGTAACCCCATCATGAAAGAACCGCTCATCCACGCATGTCTGGAAGTCGTTGAAAGGGGATTGGTAACGGGTATGAAAGATCTCGGCGGTGGAGGTCTTAGTTGCGTTATAAGCGAAATGAGCTATGCATCGGGATGCGGTGCCGAGGTTTACCTAGATAAGGTTCATTTGAAGGAGGAGGACATGGCTCCCTGGGAGATATGGATTTCCGAGAGTCAGGAGAGAATGATGTTAACAGTTAAGCCCGAACACGTAGACGAAGTACTCGATATATTTAAGAAATGGGATATACCGGCCGTTGTAATAGGTAAGGCAATACCGGAAAAGGTTATAAGAGTTTATTACAGGGGTTATAAGGTCTACGAACTAGAGCTGGAATTTCTATTGGGCGCTATAGAGTACAGAAGGCCATATGTTAAAAAGAGAGTTAAACCAGTTGATTTAACGAGGAAACCGCACGATTTAAAAAGGGTTTTAATGGATATGCTCTCCCATCCCAATGTTGCAAGTAAGGAATGGGTTATCAGGCAATACGATCATGAAGTCAGGGCATGTACAGTTTTAAAACCTTTACAGGGAAGGATAAACAGGGAAGGACATGGAGATGCCGCTGTTTTAAGACCTACGGATTCATGGAAGGGTATTGCGCTGACAACAGATGTAAATCCATGGATGACGAAGATAGATCCATTCTGGGGCACAGCCTCATCGTTTGACGAGATGATTAGGAATCTGATATCCGTAAACTCAAAACCCCACAGCTTCGCAGATTGCCTAAACTTCGGAAATCCAGAAAAGCCCGAAAAAATGGGTGAATTTGTCGAATGCGTTAAAGCCCTGGGCTGGATGGCAAGGGGATTTGGTCTGCCGTGTATAAGCGGAAATGTAAGTTTTTACAATGAAACACATTACAGCGCGGTTGCACCGACGCCTACTCTCATGGGGGTTGGAATAGTCGAAGACGTAAGAGATGTGATAAGTTCGAATTTTAAGGGAAGAGGAGAAGTAGTTCTCGTCGGCGAAACACTAAAGGAGTTTGGAGGTAGTCTTTACTGTCATGTTACGAATCAGAAAAGTACTATAGTACCAAAAACTTCTCCAAAGAGGCTTAAAACTTATGCCGATGCAATTTTGAAAGCTTTCAGGGAATTTAAAGTCTATGCATGTCACGATCCATCGGAAGGCGGATTAGCAGTCGCACTGGCCGAGATGTGCATCGGAGGTGGAACCGGCTGCAAGATATACCTGAACGAGTTGAAGGGAGAGGATTACGTAAAACTCTTCTCAGAGTCAAATACGAGATGGATTCTTGAAGTTGAAGACTCTGAAGAGTTCGTTAAATTTATGAGAAAGATGGGGTTAAGGGCTTATCATATCGGTTTTGTTGAAGGGGATGAACTTGAGTTCAGGGGGTTAATGGCTGTGAGCATCGATGAGATAGAAAGGGCATGGAGAAACGGATTGGTGAGATATACGGGGTGGTAAAATGGATTTGAGTGAAATAAAGATTGCAATTCTGAGAATTGAGGGAACGAATTGTGAAGATGAGACTGTTAAGGCGTTTAAGAGCCTAGGTGTTCAAGTAGAAGCTGTTCATTTAAAACAGTTCTACAGCGATACAATAAAGGAGGATGAACAGAGAAGCATATTTGATTACCACTGCATCGTATTTCCAGGCGGTTTTTCCGCCGGTGACTACGTCAGAGCAGGTGCAATCTTTTCAGCAAGGGTTAAAAGTGTCCTGAGGGAAGATTTGGAGATTTTTATAAAAGAGGGATTTCCTGTCCTCGGAATATGCAACGGATTTCAAATACTTGTAGAACTGGGAGCTTTACCAGGATTTGACGAGGACAAACCAATTTCTGATAAACCCGAAATGGCATTAACGATAAACAAGTCAAATAGATTTGAATGCAGGCCATGTTTCCTTAAACACGAGAATAAATGCGTATTTACAGAACTGTTGGACGTTGGTAAAATCGTTATGTTCCCCGTAGCGCATGCCGAGGGAAGAGTTGTCTTCCCAAAGGAAAGGGAAGAGGAATATTTGGATATGCTGATTAAGAACAAACAGGTGGTTTTTAGGTACGTAGATGAAGAAGGAAATTACGCCGATTATCCCTGGAACCCAAACGGGTCGATTTACAACATAGCGGGGATATGTAACGTAAAGAGAAACGTGCTGGGTTTGATGCCTCATCCTGAAAGGGTTTTCTGGAGATGGCAGCATCCAGATTGGATAGATAAGAATGCAAGACCGGATGAGGCTGGTGATGGGAGAGTGGTATTTGAAAGCGTAATTAAATACCTAATTAAGAATTTTTAGACATAAGTTGAAATATTTGTTGAAATATTTAACAGGGGTTCAGCGGACGTAGTCTTTATGTCCGCCTTGGGACACATAAACCTCAACTCCCTCAGGGTTCATAG
>CAYYFC010000059.1:0-5917 GCA_964471215.1 uncultured archaeon
AGAGATATTAATGCTCTAAAACGTCTACGACTATTAAAACTATTTCACAAGGCATATCAGAGCCTTAAAGTCTGCTCCTCCGAATCCAAGTAAGAAGTACATAACGCTAGAGATGGAAAAAAACGATTGCAAACTGTACGATCAAATAAAATAAGTCAAAACCATTCGAAATATACTGAACAGCGTTCAGAGGAATTGAAGATAGAGCCATGATAATCCACAACTTATCCGATACCTCCCTTACCCTCAAATAGTCCATTCCAGCCTTTACAAGAATTGTGAGAGATATTAATACCTTTATGAGATCTATCATGCATACTTCCTGCCGAGTTCTATGAGATCTGAGATTATCGCACTAGCAGTTTCCCTGCTCCCCGCACCCCTACCAATTACGAATACCTCTCCGGCCAGATCTGTTTCTATCAGGACTGCGTTAAGAGTTCCGCTGATGGCAAGCGGATGATGGATCGGTACAAGTCTTGGTGAAACCCTCAGGAATTCCCTGCTCACCTCGGCTATCAACCTGATCGTATAACCCTTCTCCATTGCTATTTCAAAAGCTTCAGGTGTTATGCTTGTTATACCAACCCTTTCAACGTCGTCTATTTTTACGTCCATCCCCATAAGGGCGTTGGCAATTATTACAAGCTTGGCAGACGCATCTATTCCCTCAACATCGTATGTAGGATCTCTTTCGGCTATCTTCAGTTCCTGAGCTTCTGCAAGTATCTGTTCATATGGAAGCCTTTCCTTTTCCATTCTTGAGAGTATGTAGTTGCAAGTTCCGTTTAAAATCCCTTTAATAGATATTATTTCATTCCCGGCAAGATCTTTTTTAACTAGCTTTATCAGTGGCATGGCACCTCCAACAGTAGCCTCGAACATCAGTCTTGCGTTTTTCTCTTCCGCCAGCCTCATAAGCCTCCTGTAAGCAACTACAAGCGGTCCCTTGTTAGATGTAACGACGTCTATTCCCCTTTTAAGACACCTCTCTATATGCGTAAGTCCTGGCTCACCGTCTTCTATGTTTGTCGGCGTCACCTCCACGCAAACATCTATATCCATTCCCTCTATAACATCAATCGAGTTTACACCTTCGGGAAGTCTTCCATTCCTTCTCTTGATCTCTATAGCCCTCTTAAGATCAACACCATCCTCATCAGCTATCCCTCCCCTCGAATCTGTAATAGCTACAACCCTGTAGTTTCCGAGGAATTTCCTAAGGATTTCCCTCTTCTCTACAAGTGCTCTAGCAACACCCTGACCGACAGCTCCAAAACCTATCAGTGCTATTTTCATTCAATCACCCAGAGGCTCTATGACGATTATATCCTTTTTACTGCAAACTTCCTTGAGTATTCTTACGGCATCTTTCAGCTTCTCCTCATCCAGAGCGGAGATCGTTATCATTGCCGTCGATGGCTTTTTAAGTTCGGGCATTGTTATGTGCATGTCGACTATTTCCGCAAAACCCGTCAGATCTATCTTCTTTATTGTATCGCTGAGATCTGTGTGTATTATGTGGCCTATCAATAAAAGAGATGTTGTTGCCGTCAACCTTACCTCGTTAAAGCTCTTTATTATAATCCCTCTCTTCTTTATCATTTCTATCAGCTTTTCAACCTTTTTCTCATCTATCTGAATTGAAATCTCAACAGGTATTCTCTTAAGGGGTGTCATCTTATCCCTTTTGTGAACTATGCTGACTATGTTCCCTCCAAGCCTAGAAACAGGTTCGAGAACCTTTAAAAGCTGTCCAGGTTTATCCATGAGTTCAACAACTATCGATATCAGCATAGATCGGTACACCCTCTTTCTCTGTAACCTTCCTGAATTCCTCCATCAAGATCCTCGTAATCCTACCTGGCTTCCCATCACCTATCTTCCTTCCATCTATCCATGTTATCGGACATATCTCAGCAGCCGTACCCGTAACGAAAACCTCATCCGCCGTATACAGATCGTAAAGGCTTATGTTTTCCTCCTTAAACGGAATTCCTAGCTTCTTTATTATATCTATTACGACCTCCCTCGTTATCCCCTTCAGGTTGTTTATTGTTGGCGGAGTTATTATCACACCGTTCTTCACTATAAATATGTTGTCTCCACTCCCCTCGCTGACGTATCCGTTGTGATCAAGAAAGATAGCCTCATCACCGCCCTTTGCGTTTGCCTCTATCTTTGCAAGTATGTTGTTAAGGTAGTTCATGGACTTTATGTTGGGCGGCAGGGAATCTATTGCGTTTCTCCTGATCGTAACAGTTACCGCCTTTATTCCCCTGTCGTAAAGATCTCCGTAGAGCTTTTCCCATGGCTGGGCTATTACTATAATCGTTGGTTTTCCGCACTTCCTTGGATCTAATCCCAGATCACCAATCCCCCTCGTGACTATCGGCCTTATGTACGCATCCCTTAATCTGTTCACCCTGAGCGTTTCCAATATTATCTCTATGAATTCCTCCTTTGAGATTGGTATTTCAAGAGCTATAGCCTTGGCCGAATCGTAAAGTCTGTCTATGTGCTCCTTTAACTTGAATACCCTACCGTTATAAGCCCTTATACCCTCAAAAACACCGTCACCGTATAAAAAGCCGTGATCAAAAACGCTTATCTTTGCATCTCTTGCCGGAACGAATTCCCCATCTATGTACACCAGTAGGTCATCCCTAAGCATTGAAGCAAAATGATATGACATCAATAATAAACTTTCGTTATTGACATCGGTGTCGAATGGGGTCGTTCTGGATAAAAGGGGGTTTGTTTTCCTTCGGCAGACAGGTATCTTAGACAAGTTTAAACAGATTTCGAGGCAATATATGATGAAATGCGAACTTTCAGGAGATCGAATGCTAAGGCAATCGGTAAATCAGCGCTATTTTATTTAACGGTTCTTTCCGGTTTGGCTAGTGGTATCAGTTCTTCAATTGATGGAAAATGCATAATTGTGTTCGGACGCTCTATTTCTTCAGTTTAATCTCTGCAGAAATCTGACAAGGAAAATTCAAACCTTCACATGTTCATAATTTTAGCGAGAGATCCGGCATAAAATTGAAATATTTTAAATTTCCTTCGCAAACAAATCCCGTGTACAGGAGTTTATGTAGATTAATTAATTTCCGTACTTTTAGCTTCAGCCTTCGCACGATTACTTATGGGATACGTGTTTAGACATCCGCAAGCGATTCATTAATGTTTTATTCGTCGAAAATTTAAAGCGCAAAGGTTAGTTATATCTGTGCTATACATAATATTTCTGACCGGCAGATGCAATTTGAAATGCAGGTACTGCGGCGGTACAATTCCAGATTACGTCATGCCCAGAGATGTAAGGTACTCGATAAGAGATCTCGAGGAATTCATATCTCAGGATGAAAATCCATCAATAGCCTTTTACGGAGGGGAACCACTTTTAAGGATAGATCTTATAAAGAGGATAATGGATGAAATCGATGCTGAGCATTACATACTTCAAACAAATGGGCTTCTTCTCGACAGGCTCGATCCTGATTACCTTAAGAGGCTTTCATCTATCCTCGTATCAATAGACGGTAGAAAAGAAGTAACGGATTTTTACAGAGGAAATGGTGTGTATGATAGGGTTTTGAGAAACGTCAGAAGAATCAAAGACTTTTTTGATGGGGAACTCATCGCCAGAATGACAATAAGCAGGAAATCAGATGTTTGCACGGATGTAAAACATATAATATCGCTAAACATCTTCACACACATCCACTGGCAGCTGGATGTAATATGGAACGAGAAGTGGAAGGGTTTTGAAAAGTGGTTGCACGAATACAACACTGGAATTTCAAAACTCGTGGATATGTGGGTAAGTGAGATTGAAAGGGGTAATTTAATAAAAATTGTACCTTTTCTTGGTGTTTTTAAGGCAATTCTCGGATTTAAAAACACGAGCCCGCCGTGCGGTTCAGGTGTTAATTCATTTGCAATAAGCACAGATGGTAGGGTTCTGGCATGTCCTATATGTGCAGATTTTGAATGGAACGTTCTGGGAAACATAAATTCTGATTTGGAATCGCTTAAAAGAGTGGAAATAATTGAACCTTGCAAAAGCTGCAAGTATCTTGATATATGCGGTGGAAGATGTCTTTTCTTTAACAGGGAAAGATTGTGGGGAGATCAAGGTTTCAGAATCGTGTGCAACAGCGTAAGGCATCTGATCGAGAAACTGAAAAGTGTAAGGGATAGAGTTCTTAAGGCGATAAGGAGGGGACTACTGGATTTCGACGAACTTATATATCCTAAGTTTAACAACACGACCGAAATAATACCGTAAAACTCTTTTAGCGACAAAATCTATAAATTTCTTAGACGAAAACCGCCTTGCAATCCGGTTTTAAATCCAGATAATTCTCTTTGAAAAACGATTTTATCCAACTGAAAGAAATCTCTTCGTGCAGGTAATGATAGTTGGCGGAGGTCCTGCAGGAAGTCTATCCGCGATAAAGCTTAGGAATTACGATGTTCTCCTTGTCGAGGAACACCAGTCCCCCGGATTTCCAGTTCAGTGTGCTGGTCTTGTAAGCGAGGACTGCTACAGGGTTCTGAAGAGGTATTCCAAGTGCAGGATAAAGTACGTGAGAGGAGCCTATCTTTTTTCACCAAGCGGAAAAAATCTGGAAATCGAAGGTAGGAGTAGGGGGGTTCTTATTGATAGGAAAATACTCGACAGGGATCTTCTGATTAAGGCTTCTGAGATTGCCGATGTATGGATAAAAACGAAGTTTGTCGGTGTAAAGGATGAGCACGTCGCAGTGCTTTTAAGACATGGTGAGAGGGTTTACAGGGAATTCGAATACCTAATAGGAGCTGACGGTGTTTATTCGAGAGTTGCAAGATCTTTCGGATTCGAAAGACCGAATGTACTATCGGCATTGCAGATGGAATGCAGGTTTAAACCTCTTAGCGACGACATGGTAGAGATATACTTTGGAAAGAGGTTTTCAAACGGTTTCTTCGCATATTCAATACCAGTGGACGACTTCGCAAGAGTAGGAGTCATTACAAGGGAAAATCCTTATTTTTACCTTAAAAACACGATTAAATTTCTTTCGGACAGGGTTAGTTCGAGTTTCGTAGAGCTAAATTCAGGTGCAATCCCCATAGGGCTTGTTGACTTCGTAAAGGAAAATGTAATACTTATAGGTGATTCAGCGGGAATGACGAAACCATATACGGGTGGCGGACTTTTTTACATAATTAAGGCAGTTGAGAAGCTGAAGTTCTTTCCAGATCTTAAGAGGATAAGGAGAGAATATCTCAGAGATCTTGGAAGGGAGTACAGGATAGGAATGAAGATCTTCAAACTCTATTCCATTCTCGACGACAGAGATTACGATTACCTGATAGAAGTTGCTAGAGAAATACTTCATCTCATAAGAGATCTGCATATGGACAGGCCATCAACCCTCATCCCCCTAATCCCCAGACTCATAAAGCTGATAAAGAGACCGGGAATTCTCAAGAAGATGATATCCCTTGTGTTTTAGTTTCCGGGATAAATATCCGATCGAGCACATTCTCACATTTAATTTATTTTTTTAATAATTTAATCGCATAGATATGTTTATCTTTTATGTTTCATAGATTTTATAAAATTGTTACTTACAAAACATCGCTTTTCAAGGCGGGGATGGGCGAGGGGGTTGCTGGAGGTAGTTTTAAATACTCTTAATTCCTACAAAAAGATGTAATGTTTCCTATGATGTCCCAAAGGGGAAAGAGATAAACAACGTATAGCCCAACGGATAAAGAGTCCGATGGGATTTAGCTTCAGTGGGCAAGCCCTTAACTCCCGTATGAAGTCATCTGCCGTGAAAGCGGGTGGAACGGGAGAAGATCACCCTTTAGGACGGGGTGGTTCGCATGCTCGAATACCTGTACCCCATGAGGACTT
>CAYYFC010000060.1:0-5812 GCA_964471215.1 uncultured archaeon
ATAACGAATGGTATGGATTCGTTATCATAGATATTTAAAAAAATTTGTGACCTACCCCGCCCTAAACAGTAGTTCCGAAAGTGGAATATTTGGCAACCAGATAAAAATTCAAGGAGTATTTCAAAACTAAATAAAAATCCTCAACCCCATTTAGGTCAACCTAATTGCCAACTTTCGGAACTACTGTGAAGAGCGAGGTTTTGCAAGCAACATTTTTATAAATTCTCGGGCCAATATATATTAATTGATGAATTCGTTAAATACGGAGGAACTAATTAGAGAACTTATAGAGAGAACTGCAGGAGAGGTAGGGATCATAATATGGGAGTTGAAACCAAAAAAGGAGTTTACGGATGAAGAGCTGTCAATAATCCTTGAGCTGGAGATAAATGACGTAAGAAAGGCTCTTTTTGCACTTTACGAAATAGGTCTTGCAGAGTACAGGAGGAAAAGGGATGACGATACTGGATGGATAGAATACTACTGGAAGATAAATTACGATAGGCAGAAAGAAGTCCTTAAAAGGGAACTATTGAAGGCTAAGAAAAAGCTGGAGGAGAAAATAGAGGATGAAAGTTTAAAGATGTACTATATATGCCAGAACGGCTGTATAAAGGTAAGTTATGAACAGGCAATGGAATTAAACTTCATATGCCCTAAATGCGGTGGAGTGCTTGAATATCTCGATTCCAGCATTGCGATAGAGAAGATAAAGGAGGAGATAAAGAAGATTGAAGAGGTCATATCAAATCTCTAATCATTTAGGCTTGACATAACCCCAAGTTTCCAGCGCTCTTCTCAATTCCTTTCCACCTTCCTCCAAACCCCTTTTACTCAACGTAAGATCTATCGCCTCTCTTAAGGCAGTTGCACCTGCCCTTGTCCCATCAGGATGCCCGTGAACTCCTCCCCCAGCCTGTATTATCACGTCTATTCCAAATAGATCTATTATATCCGGGATGAGTCCGGGATGAAGACCTCCGGAGGAAACGGGGAATACGGGTTTTATATGATACCAGCTTGATCTGCAAAGATCAATCAGACTTTTTATCTCACCAACTGCTCCTACCATCTTACCGACACCCGTACCTACGTGGATGTTGTCAACCCCTATGAGCCTTGATATCTTTAATATTACTCCAAAAGATATGCCGTGATCGGGATTCCTTGTAAAAGATGCATGCATTGCCCTGTGTGCATGAATTGCGAGATTAAGGTCTTCGCATTCTTTTCTAATTGTCTGTAATGCTGAGAAGCCGACTGTGATTATGTCGACCATAACAAACTCGTTTCCGTAATCTGAAACCATTTTTGCCCTTTTTATCATTTCTCTGCATTCCGATGTTATGTTTACAAGATAACTCTTTTTTTCTCCAGTTTCATTCTCGACTATATCCCTAATTTTCATAACACTCCTAAGTCTTTTTTCAAATCCTATAAAGCTCTGACCTGTCAGGTTCTCGTCGTCTTTTACAAGATCTATACCGCCCATCCATGCCTCATACGCAACCCTCGAATACTCATCAACATCAAACCCCACCTTGGGTTTTGGAACAGTAGCCGTGATCGGTCTATCCCTTATCCCCAAAATCTTCCTTACACCTTCTATTCCAAATCCCGGTCCTTTGAATGCCCTGACGTACTCCTCAGAGAACTCCACATCCTCCAGTCTAAGATTTTTAATTGCCCTCATACCGAATACGTTACCGGCTATGGAGCTGAGAAGCTGCGGTATATTTCCCAATTCGAACAAATCGATCGGATATGCAATTTTGACGGTTTTGTCTCTTATCTCAAACACCCTCGCCATCAAATCTCTAATCCTTTCTGGAACGTTTGAAAGTTCCGTCCATGTTCCCACAGAGCTCTCCGATGCAACTCTTCCGGCAGCCTCTTCTATGGATATTCCATCCGGTTCAAGTTTAAAAGTACAAATTATATCGCTTCTCTTCGGCCTGTAATCAAGATCTACGAAATCGAGATACTTCATGATCGATTATTCCATCGAATTTAAATATTTCTTATCTCAAATCCCAGCCCCCTTAACATGTTTATCAAATCTCTGTTATTTCCGACGACTATTCTTTTTCCTTTTTTATACTTTTCAGCAATCTCATAAAGTATCCTTATAAGCTTTCTTTTTTCCGCCTTTAACTCCCTTTTTTTAACATATGCAACCATTTTGATCCTGTTCCTAAAATCTTCTGATATGAAAGATCCGTTTGATGCAAAAACAAGTCCTTTTATATGCCCAAACCAGTAGACAACAATTCCCCTACCGAACTCCTTAAAGTAATCGTAATACTGTTTTCTCCAGTATGCTGAGTGAATTCTTATGTCCCCGAACATAGCCTTACTCTCCATCCACTTTACATCTTCCCAGATTGGTTTCATGAGATAGAAATCCGGTGTCTTCTTACATGTTCCTCTCAGCATGCCTTCGACAGAGAATTCAACAGACATCGATTCAAGCCAGTCCATTATTATCCTCTCTCCTATATATCCCTTTACAGTCTGAAATCTGATGGCTACCGGAGAGTACACGTAATCCTTTAAAATCGCATCCAGTACAAGATCTACAAGATCCTGATCGTCCAGTATATCCGGATTCCTCAATGCATTCCTAATCAGTCCACTCGTATATCCAAGAGATTTCAGGAGAAATCTAATCCTTAAAATGGGGGGCAGTCTAAGCCATCTCGGAATTCTTCTGTTTTTATTCCAGTACTCTGCAAGCTCGTTTAACCTCTCAAGATAATAAGTGTATTTCCTCTTGACGTATTCGACTATTCTCTGATTCAGTATGGATGAAAGGGTTGATTTCGGGTATTCAAATTTGTTAAGATCCTTTAGCGATCTAAGACCTCTCCTGATCCTTAAGAACTCCTCGATATCCAGAACTGGACCGGACATGGGTTATGCGTATATCGTTAAAACATCCCCGTCCTCGAGCACATGATCAAGTCCAACCCTCTGCCCCTGATACCTTACCGATCTACCCCAAACCCTCGCATATCTAAAATCCTTAATCATTTCCCTATGAAGCTTCATGCATACATCGGCAACTGTACATCCCTTTCTCATAACAAGCGGCTCGTTGAAATCAGGTTTTTTACCTGGAGGCTTCAGGTATATCCTTATAAAATCGAATTTCTGATATATCCTTTCCACTAAGAGATCAAGGTTTATTCCCTCCTTAGCAGAGATCGGAATTACGTCATCGGGGAGTTCTGGTCTGTAAAGGTCGATTTTATTGACAACAGTTATCGACGGTATGTAAACCCTGTTACCCATAACTGCGTCTATGAGTCTATCGATCGTTATGTCTTCCCTGATTATAACTTCTGCGTTGTGTATCCTGTTTTCCTTCAGTATCTCGACAATTGTTTTCTCACCGATTGAAAGTGGGACTGTTGAATTTATCTTTATACCTCCTCTATCCCTCTTTTTTATGATAACATCTGGAGGTTTCTGATCAAGCCTTATACCAGCCTCATAAAGCTCTTTTTTTATTAGATCTATCTTATCTATATTGAACACATCTGTGACTATTACGATCAAATCGGCATTCCTCACAAAACTTAGAACCTCTCTTCCCCTTCCCCTACCCCTCGAAGCACCCTCAACAAGTCCGGGAACATCCACTATTTGAATTCTGGCACCCTTATACTCAAGCATACCGGGAACAGGTCTTGCAGTTGTAAAGTCGTAATCAGCCACTTCGCTTCTGGCATTGGTTAAAGCGTTTAGAAGTGTTGACTTTCCAACTGAGGGAAATCCTATTAAAAAAACGCTCGCATCTCCCTCTTTTTTTATAGAAAATCCAATTCCCCTAGACTTCTTTTGTCTCTGTCTTTCTAGCTCCTCCTTCAGCTTTGCAAGCTTTGCCTTTAACCTTCCTATGTGGTGTTCCGTAGCTTTGTTGTATGGAGTTCTCCTTATCTCATCCTCAAGTCTTCTGATCTCCTGAGTTAAATCCATCGTTCACAGATAACCTTTAGCTATTTAAAACCCTTTGTTATAGTAAAATCAATAAGATCTTTCAAAATCCAATGTCTATGCTAATATTCATCGGAATGGGATTGTGGGACGAGAGGGATATATCGTGCAAGGGCCTTGAAGTGGCCAAAAAAGCTGACGAGGTTTGCATAGAATTCTATACGTCGAAGCTAATGGGAACAGATCTAAAGAGAATTGAAAGATTTATAGGTAGGAGAATAAGGGTTCTTGAGAGGGGAGATCTCGAGGAGAGATGTGACAGGATAATTGAAACAGCCAGGAACAGGGATGTAGTAATTTTGACGGCAGGAGATCCTATGATAGCTACGACGCATTCTGCATTAAGACTGGAAGCAGAAAAAAAAGGTGTAAGGACAACCATAATTCATTCTGCAAGTATAATCAGTGCAGTATGTGGACTTACTGGTTTACACAACTATAAATTCGGAAAATCAGCAACCATTAGCTGGATTCCATCAAGAACCCCGTTAGATGTGATAAATCAGAATCTGAGCATAAATGCACATACACTGTTATACCTTGATCTCCATCCGAGACCGATGCTTATAAGGGATGGTATAGAGATACTGATGAAGATTGACAGGAGGATAGGAGATCTATTTGGTGTCGGAATTGCAAGGGCTGGCAGTACTAACCCGGATGTGAAATGCGACAGACTTAAGAAGTTAATTGATTACGATTTCGGTGATCCTTTGCACGTGCTCGTTGTGCTTTCAAAAAAACTACATTTCATGGAATTTGAATGCCTAAAGGTATTTGCCGATGCACCCGATGAACTGGAAGAATTAGTTGAATAGTCAATCTTTAATCAGATCTCTTAGATAGATTTTGTGCCTTCCAAGCTTTCCTCCGTAATTTCCTGCGGATATCTTCAGAACTCCATCGACGCTTGCCCCGACCTCAATGCATATCCTCATAGCACTTTTAACCGAATCCAAATCTATACCGTTTATGACTATTTCCGGAATTGCCTTAACGTCTTCAGGAACCCTTGAATCTGGTATTTTGTTCCTTAATAAAGGGCAGTATGGATGGTTTGTCGTAGGTCCTATCTCAGGATACTTTGTTTCGGGTTTAGATCCGGCCGAGCATATATCGAACGGAGTTATTACACCATCGACCTTCTTCAATGCTTCAACGGCTTTTTCACCCACTTCGAGTGCGGATTCCTCGCTTTCACAGAAATACCATATGTTTCCCCCAGCAATCCCGTTTGCATAGCCTATGTATCTCTCGATCAGGAATTCGCCAAACATTATAGGTATAACTATCACATCTCTTCCGAACCTCTTCTCGAACCATTCGTATCCGTCACCGCATCTACCGACGTTTATCTCAGCGTCTATGTAATCATCACCATCTGTCGCGTTGAAAACCCTTGTAGTTGGGACTACGAGGATGCCCTGTCTTATCCTCTTCCCAACCTCCCTCATCAGGAGATCTTTGAAGTTCTTTATCTTCGGAACCCATATCTGAATAATCGCTCCAACCCTTCTATCAGGCGTTTCGTTTGGACTTAGCCATTTCTCAATCCCCGCTTCCGATTCACCGAACACTGTGCATGGTAGTGAGGTTGCTGAATTTACCGCCTTTTCAAGAAGCCACGCGTGCTTCGCTGTAACTATTAATCTGACATATATACCGTCAAATGCCTCGCAGTAGGTATCCTCGACTTCAACACCTCTGAACTCCATAATCAGAATTGATACCTGTAAATAAATTTATCTCGGTGAGAACTTTATGCATGTGACCTACCCCGTCCTAAAGGGTGATCTTCTCCCGTTCCACCCGC
>CAYYFC010000061.1:0-5744 GCA_964471215.1 uncultured archaeon
TTTTAGGATAAATTTGCACATCTACCAGACCCCAATTATCGTGAGGTAATGCAGAGTATTAAAGGTAATAGGCATGTTAAGATGGTTATTCACGGTAGAGAACGCAATAGGAAGAAGGATAGGAGTACAAGATTGCTAACGTTATCGCAAACACCGCTAAAAAGTTAAATGCAATTGTAGTTCTTGAAAACTTACCTAAACGATGCCCTAAAAACATGATAAGCTACGTAAATGACAAGAAATTAAGGCATAGAATCTATCAAGCTGGTTTTAGAAGTTTGATTAAGGTTATCGAGGAGAAATGTTTAGAGAGGGTGTGAGCGTAGTTAAAGTTGATCCGAGAGGAACGTCATCTACGTGTCCGTTTTGTAATTCTAAGCTGATGAGGGGCAGTGCCCCAAGGCAATTAAAGTGTCCCAAATGCAGCATTGAGATGGGTAGGTATGTGATAGCAGTTCTCAACTTGGAAAAGATTTATTTAACTTTAAAGGGGCACGTGCCGTTTGCCCAAATGCCCGATGAATCCTCTCTGGAGGTAGCTGTGCTACCGATGAAGGAGTGGATGAGGAGAAAGTCCCTACCGTCGACACAATTCGATAATAGTAATAAAATGAGACGGTAGGGTCAAACGGTAACATTTTTAATCTTTATAACGGAATCTGTATGAATGATGAATCAGGCAGGATCTGAGCTCAGGCGATGATGAAGGCTGTACTCACTGAACGATCATGAAGCTCCTCATAGTCACATCGAAGTTGAAAGAGCAGATAGAATTTGGAAAGGCTATAAGGAGGGCTGTTTTAGATGTCTTAGAATGTACGGGATGCGAACTTGATGTAAAACTGTTAACGGATGCGAGGGAAGTCGAGATTAGGGATGATCCCGGATGCATAATACTCATAGCTACGGGCGGTACGGAGAGAACTGTAGCAGAAATAATAGAAGGAATAAGATGTCCCGTAATGCTTTGGTCTATACCCCATCACAATTCATTACCATCGGCGCTGGAGGTGTACTCCAAGTTTAAACACTTACCCATAAAACTATTTTATTCTGACATAAATATCGGCTCTTTCGAGGAAGTTAATAGATTTATTAAAATCTGCAATTCTCTGAAAAAATTGAAGAATTTTAGACTAGGATGTATCGGATGTACGTCGGAGTGGATACTGACTTCAAACAAAAGAGAGCTGGAGGAGTTCGGTGTACATATAGTTGAAATAGATTTAGGCGAGTTTGTAGATGAGATAAAACGTACATGTTTGAGCGGGGACGTATTTAAGGTCATAGAGGGATTTGGAATAGACGTTTCCGATGAGGATTTGAGGATTTCTTTGAAGACGTACATAGCATTAAAGAACATCATTTCGAGGTATAACCTTTCGGCGATAACGGTAAAGTGTTTTGATCTGCTGAAGCATGGAATAACGCCGTGTTTGGGGTTGAGCCTTGTAAACGATGAGGGGATCGTTGCAGGTTGCGAAGGTGATCTACAGGCAGTATTAACGATGATCATAGTTTACCTGATATCGGAAAGACCGTGCTGGATGGCGAATCTGTGTAGATATGATACTGATAGGAATACGATAACTTTAGCCCACTGTACGATTCCAACTCTAATGATAGAAAAATCTAAGTCCTATCTGAAATCTCACATGGAATCAAAGATGGGTGTTGCAATAGATGGATTTCTAGAGAATAGAGATGTTACGTTGGTCAGATTGGGTTATGGAAAAATGGTCATAGCATCTGGGAGGATATTGAAAAGCGGTATGAGGGAAAGTTATCTCTGCAGAACACAGGTTGAGGTTGCTTTAAGGGGTGATGTAGAAGACCTGATATCGAATGTTCTGGGAAATCATCACGTACTTGTATACGGAGATCTGAAATCCGAATTAATAGATTTTTGTAGGTTTAAGGGAATAGAACCGATCGTTATCGGATAGTAATTCCGAGAGAATCTGGATTTTTATCGGTTCAAAAAATCCATCATCCCGCTTCAGAGCCCAAACTGTTCATCATCCAATTGAACTACATCACGATGTGCTTGGGCATTTCCATAATAATCCGTTAAACCCTGTAATAAAACACGAATACGTTGTTTATCTCTACCCTCAAATTCCCTCTAGTTTCACCGTATGCCATCCATCCAGGTTTATCACCGCATATGCACGTTACATCCGGGTAATTCCTCTTACCATCCGACCATGCAACGAGCATTCCACTGGCCACAGCATCCGCTATCTTTTTTGCCTTTTCAAAATCAATATCGATTCCCTCTATATTAATTCTAACGACCCTCATAACATCCTATATACCTAGAGATACATAGAGTTAATGTGTTCAGTTCTCTCGAATTCATGGCTAACACTCCAAATTATATAAAGCTTGCATTTAAATATCTCCCTCAGGGCGTTCATCAATTTCGGCTTATTCAACTCTTCCAGGTAAATCGGTATTTGAAAATCAATTCTTTGGAGATTTTCGGCATCTGGTATCATTCTGAATTCAGCGTTTCTGAAAAGTAGATCCATCTTCCATTTAAATATTAAATTCTTCTTTTTTTCCTTGGGAAGTGAATGTAAAGCCTTGTAGTGCTTCTCAGACAATACTATTGCACTGGCAACTATTATGAGATCTCTATCCTTGATCTTTATCACATCGCTTATTTGATTGGATCCCGACGGAAACTCAACTATGTAATGCCATTCGGCATTCTCATCCGGTATCTCTGCCTTTAATATTCCCTCTTCTGCAAGCCATTTCTTCACGACATCTTTCATATACAATCAATAACATCTTATTTTAAAGACCTTATTATTCTATACTTAAGATAGATAATTGTATTTTTATTCTCTTTTTATTTTTTTGTGAGTTTCCGACGATAAAAGCATTACCTCCGTTTAAGATAATAGCTATTGACATGTGATAGAAGCTTTAAGCAGTCATTTCAAATTATCTTATCCATACCAGCTATTAAGCTTATTGACATAAATCACAGATCGATCTGTTTAAATCGACTCGAATTTTTCAACCTAACTGGATTTGACTACCGCAAATAATTTAATAAATATATTAATCTAAAATATTAAAATCTGGATTTAAAATGATCGGATGAAATTGTTAAGGTCACGGTTGCTTCAATCGAGATTTAAAATATCTCGATTGGAAAGACACAGATCCTGCAAAAGTTATATATCCTTAACTGTAAATATTCAAAGATATGGAAAACAGGATTAAAGAATTAACAGATCAGATATTTGAACAGTTTAAAAGGTCTGGATTTGATATAAATGTTGATGAAGTTTACAAGAGACTTAAGTTACTCATATACGAGTTTAAAGTACCGGAAAGCGAAGCTATAAGGACTATTAAAAACTGGCTTATGAAAGAACTCGATATACCGCGGGAACAACTCATAATAGAATCACCTATTGTTAAAATAGCCGATATAACAAAAGCTGGCCAGTGGATAAGTTTAAAGGCAAAGGTTGTCCAGCTCTGGGATTCGAACAGTCCAAACGTGTTTCAGGTTGGTCTAATAGGCGACGAAACTGGTATAATCAAGTTTGTCATATGGGCTAAATCGGCGAAGAAGGAGGTGGAAGAGGGTAGGAGTTATCTTTTTAAGAACGTCGTCAGCGATTCTTTTGGAGGTAGATTGCAGGTAAATATAAACAGAAATAGCGAGATAATCGAGATAGATGAGGATATAGAGTTACCTCCGAGGGAGATGGAAGTCATAGGTGCTCTCGTCTCCATACAGCAAAACAGTGGCTTAATTCAGAGGTGCAGTATATGCAAGAGGGTTATGACTAAGGGTATATGCCCAATACACGGAAAGGTTGAGGGCTATGACGATTTAAGAATAAAAGGTGTCTTGGACGATGGCGAAAACTTTTACGAGATAATTCTGAATGAGGATAACATAAGAAAGCTAACGGGAATTGATCTTGAGAGGGCTAAGAGGATGGCATCGGAGAGACTGGACAGAAACTCCGTACTTTCCGAATTAAAGGGTAAGCTTCTTGGTAGATATCTGAGGATAACGGGGACTAGGGGTGGAAGGTATCTGATAGTTAAAGACGTGGATTTCTTGGGAAGAGTTAACAAGGAGGAGATTGAGAGACTTCTGGAGGGGATCACATGAATTTCGTCAGGAGAAGGGAGGTTGCCAGAAGGGTTTTTGCGTACGAGCTGAACAGATCCACTCATAGAATACAGCCGGAAGGTGAGAAGGCCCCCGTTTACGTTCTTACACCTCTCGGAATGAGATGCAACAGGGTTTACATCGTTGGAGCCCTGCTTGATAAGGATGAGATAAAGCCTGATTCGGGAATCTGGAGAATAAGGCTGAGCGATCCGACCGGAGCAGTATTCGGTTACGTAAGCAGATTCCAGCCAGACGCATTGGAATCTCTAATGGAGATTGAGCCTCCGGAGCTAACGGCTGTCATAGGAAAGGTCAGAACGTTTGAAATAAACAACAGGATATTTGTCTCCCTGAGACCGGAATACATAACGGTTGTCGACAGCGAGGTCAGGGATTACTGGATATATGAAACTGCTAAGAAAACGATTGAAAGGATAAGGAATATGGAGAGGAAAGAGGATGAAGACTGCAGGCTTGCTTGGCAGATATACAATCCCGATTTAAACGAGTATAGGCAGATAGTTAGACAGGCACTCATGAGTCTGAAGGAGGAGTACGAGATGATAGTAGAGGAAGAAAAGGAGGAGGAGTTAAAGGAATTTGAGGAGGAATTCGAATTTGAAGAAGAAGAATGGGATTTGAGCGATTTGCTCGGTGAATAATCACAGAACGTTACCGTATCTATCTATTTCTCCGTTTTTTATTCTCGTTGAAGATATAGGTTTTTTATCGCTTGCCAGTATAAAATCAATCCTTACGATCTTTATAGGCCTCTTACCGATCTCAGCTCTTTTTTCATTGATTTTAACTGCATTTGGATGTGTTTCCGGTGATACGACTATGTATTCAAAATCTATTTCAAGGGTTTTTCCGTAGCAGTCATCTATTTTGACAATGTTGGGATTGAATCCGTATCTCTTGATTATATATCTTCTCAAGTTCTCTACCCTTATTTCAAAAGGTAAAACCGATCTGAATCTCTTTCTTGCCATTTCGTCGCTTGTAACTCCGAACATCACATCCCTTCCACCTATCTTAATCGCAACATCTATCAATCTCTTATGACCCTCGTGCAGAGGTTCAAAAGTCCCTCCCACCGCAACTTTCACAACATCCGGTATGGGATTAGAAATAAATATTTATTTTTCATATCTAACCCTATGAAGTATAGATTCGTTGATCACACCGCAGACATTGCATTCGAGGTCTACGGTGGGGATTTGCGTGAACTCATAAAAAATGCCACGATGGCATTCTACAATGCATTTGTTTATACAGATAAGATTAAAGTTGAATATAAAAAAGAAATAGAAGTTGAGGCGGAATCAGAGGATTTACTGCTTTTTAACTGGCTAAATGAACTCCTATTTATATTCGATACGGAGTTTTTTGCAGGAAAAAATGTAGACGTTAACGTATTTGAAGATGATGTGCTCAGAGCGAGAGGTGTTTTAGAAGGTTGTAGGGTAGATTCAAAACTGATTAAAGTAGAGCCAAAAGCTATAACCTTCCACAATTTTAAAGTAGAAAGGAGAAATAACGAATGGTATGGATTCGTTATCATAGATATTTAAAAAAATTTGTGACCTAC
>CAYYFC010000062.1:0-5284 GCA_964471215.1 uncultured archaeon
CCTATCCCTTACGGAATTCGGTGTTATAAAGGCTTGTTTTACCTTTCCCATTCGATAAATCATATAAAACTAACAACAAACCTTAATTCATCCTCACACTGAAATGCAAGGATTTCTTACTTTTTGTAAAAATTAAAGTAGATTTTTTTGGATTTAATAATTGTGCTACGGTATATCCAGCTCCTTAAGCTTTTCTTCTGTTGGCCTTCCGTTTACCCATCCTCTAAGTTTGTAATACTCCTCCTTCATCTTCTCGAGTTCTACCACATGACCCTTTGCAACACCGTCCGGCATGGGCTCCTGTAATAACCTCTTTGGCAGTGTATCATCCTTACCGTCAAATCCGAGCTTGTTGATTATCAGCCTCTCAAGGTTGTAAATCCTTTCTCCTATCTTCATGAGACTGTCCGCATCTAGGTCAAATCCCGTCACAGCAGAAAGCAATTCGGCGTAATCTTCAACTCCT
Source organism: uncultured archaeon (assembly GCA_964471215.1). Lineage (GTDB taxonomy): Archaea > Halobacteriota > Archaeoglobi > Archaeoglobales > Archaeoglobaceae > Archaeoglobus_B. Next base: position 467 of record CAYYFC010000062.1, read on the forward strand.
AATGCAAATGTCGAGAATAGGCAATTTACCGTTGAATTTACAACGCATGTGAAGTCCTGGAAGATTTTAGCCCATTTCGCCTTTCCTTCAGTCGTTAAAGGGTCTATTTTTTCAGGAACACCGAGTATCTCGGGAGAAATCGTATATCCCGTTACATGACATCCTCCTCTGTTTGCTGTTGCGTAAACGAGTCCTATACCCTTTGCACCTCTCGGATCATATGCTGGTAACTCCAAACTCTTAACACTCATAGATAGATCAGGATTTCCGAACATCTCCGCAAGTCTTTTGCTGCCCAACGCCAGATACTTCCCAAATCCTGCCTTATAGGCAGTTCTCCAAACAGCCTCCACCATTGCAGCCGAATTTCCAAATTTCAGATCCAGACCCTGCAGTTCTTCATCGCTTATGTATCCCTTCTCCCTTAACTCCATTGCACAAGCTATCGTTGACCCCATCGAAATCGTATCAAGCCCCAACTCGTCGCACAGATGATTTGCCTTTATTATCGCATCGAGTTCCATAACGCCTGTGGAATTTCCAAGAGCCCATATAGATTCGTACTCAGGGCCTTCGGTATTGAGTATCTGGAAACATCCTTCCTTGACTTCTGTTCCCCTTCCGCAACCGATCAAACATCCCCAGCATGCAATTCTCTTTCTTAGATACTTTTCTGTAAGAGTTTCACCACTTATCTTGTCTGCATCTTTATTATACCCTGTTTGCCAGTTCTTATATGGAAGTATTCCCGCGTTGTTTATTATGTTTACAAGAATTGCAGTTCCGTATCTGGGTAAACCTTCACCCGTAACAGGATTGTTTTTTATCTTCTCAATCGCCTTTTTTGATTTCTCTCTAAACTCATCGGGTTTTGCTATTTCAGGTCTCTTATCTCCAGATACCACTATTGCCTTAACCTTCTTGGACCCCATTACTGCTCCGACGCCTGTTCTACCAGCGGCTCTGTGTTCATCGTTTATTATGCAGGCATAATAGACGAGGTTTTCACCTGCAGGTCCTATACACGCAACACTGCACTTATCTCCAATCTTCTTGCTCAATATCCTAGTTGTATCGAATGTGTTCAAACCCCATATATCTCTTGCACTTCTTATCTCTATAGAACCATCCACTATCTCCAGATAAACGGGATCATCTGCTTTACCTTCTAGTACAACCATATCAAACCCTGCAAATTTTAGATAAGGTCCCCACTTCCCTCCACTGTTTGCAGAGGCAACAGAGCCCGTTAGTGGGCTCTTCAGGGCCATGACATGATATCTTCCAGCCTCGGGAAATCCGCTCACACCTGTTGCAGGACCCGTTGCAAATATCAAAACATTTTCCTCGCCGAACGGGTCTATATCCTTCGGATATTTTCCCTCCTTTTCGTACCTCTCAAGATATCTGTACAGAAGGTACGTTGCATAACCCTTTCCGCCCAGATATTTTCTTGCAATATCCAAATTTATTTTTTCAATTCTTATGCTCTCGTCGCTCAGATTTACTATCAAAATCCTATCCATATACCCGTTCGCCATCGTTTGAATTCTGATTTAATATATTAAAAACATTTCGATTTATAATTTGAATTGAACTAACCTCCAGCTATTGGCGGGAATACGGTTATCCTAGATCCTTCTCTCAGCTCGATCAGCTCATCCTTTATGTTCCTGCCATCTATCATAATGATCCTGTCTTTTCTTATATTACCATCTTCATCGAATATCTCCTTTAAAAATTCATCCCCCTTATCCCTAAGCTCTTTAGCCACGGCAAGAAAAGCATCTTTAAGATCTCCAGTGCATTCAACCTCGAAGGATTTCCCAAATCTCCTAAGGGTTGCAAAAAGCTCAACCCTAACCCTCATAGGCCAGTACGTACGATTTCCCTAGAGGTGTAAGCCTTATTCTAACGTTTTTACCCTCCCTCTTCATCTCAATTAATCCATCCTCTTCCAATCCCTTCAAATGGTAGCTCATTCTAGCTCTCTGAGCCATGTACTTCTTCTGATCCTGCGTTTTACCCTCGAGAATTTCTATCAGTTTATTAATAGACTCAATCTCTCCCCCGTTCTCATCAATCGTCTTTATTATCGTTATCTTGTCATCTCCGATCTTTTTAATCGGAGGAATCAGGAGGTCAACTATCCTTATCTTTTCATTGCTTAACGCCATGTATACCTTGCTTTCGGATATCTGAGCAGATATATAGCAAGCCAGGCATAGATTTTCCGAAGCATCAGATAAGTTTATGAGAACCTCGTTTCCATCCCTTTTCTCCTTTTTTATAACCTTTAGTATTTCGAGCAATGCTGAGTATATTTCACAGTCTACGTGCAGTTCTCTAACATCTATGAACGATCCCAGCATCTTCTTTATCTCTTCAGCGTTCTTATGAGAATCCACATTATCCTTTTCTATCACCAGATACGCTTTCTGTATAGGCTTTCCGCTTGTCTTTATGCTCTCGACTATCAGATCCTTATTTGTTCCGACTGTGATTATATGAACCGTTTTTGTCATAATATAGCTAATATTTTAATGTTAATAAAATTTTCTATAGGTTTGTTTATTTTAAAAAATTCAATCAAAAAGTTTTTTAAAATATTTTTATTAATATATATAACATATTTTTAAAAATAAATTCATATGTTCTATATAGCATCTTTGTCTACTTTTCAGTGGAGATGTTAGAGCGGTCTAAAGCGTTATATTTTATAAACTTTGTTAATAACTACGCCTATGCTTGCTAAAAGAATAATTCCATGTTTAGATGTAACGCTTGATAAAGAGGGTGCTGTCGTCGTTAAGGGTGTTGAATTCGTAAATCTGAGAAGAGCGGGAGATCCAGTTGAGCTTGCCAAGAGATATGATGAAGAAGGGGCCGATGAACTCGTATTTTTGGATATAACTGCATCACCGGAAGGAAGGGATTTGATGATCGACGTAATTGAGAGAACTGCTGAAGAGGTATTTATTCCGTTTACGGTTGGTGGTGGAATAAGAAATATTAAGGACATAAACAGAATTCTCTCCGCTGGAGCCGATAAGGTTTCGATAAACACTTCTGCTGTAAAAAATCCCGATCTTATAAGAGAAGCCTCGGAGATATTTGGGAGACAGTGCATAGTAGTTGCCATAGACTGTAAAAGAAACTTCGATTTGAGAAGGGGAGAACATATAATAGAACTCGAGGATGGTAGAAAGGCATGGTACGAGGTATACATATACGGAGGGAGAAAGCCGACAGGGATAGATGCGGTTTCATGGGCAAAGAAGGTAGAGGAACTTGGTGCGGGAGAAATACTTTTAACATCGATGAACAGAGATGGAACAAAGCTGGGATTTGACATACCTATAACCAGGAAGGTAAGTGAAGAGGTCGACATACCGATAATTGCATCTGGAGGTGCCGGAACCTTTGAACACTTCTATGAAGGCTTCGTATATGGGAAGGCTGATGCTTGCCTGGCAGCATCGATATTCCATTACAGGGAAATATCGATAATGGACATAAAGAGATATCTGAGTGATAGGGGTATACCGGTTAGGATTTAAGGTGTTGCGTCATGCAGATAAGGGAGTTTCAAAACCTGATTAAGGAACTCTATTTAAAGAGAGATGCGAAAAGAGGTAAGGAAAAGACCATGCTTTGGTTCATTGAGGAAATAGGTGAGCTTGCTGAAGCTGTGAGGAAAAACGATCTAAATTCGATCGGTGAGGAGATGGCAGATGTGTTCGCATGGCTTGTATCGCTCGCAAACCTATATGATATAGATTTAGAGGAGGAGGTAAAAAAGAAGTATCCGGGATACTGCTTAAGATGTGGAAAAAAGCCGTGCGAGTGCGAGGAGATCATGTAAGACTACCATTTTGAAGCGTGAGGTGATCTTATGAGATTTCTAATCGTGGATGAAGGAGATATAAGGGATGGCATTACGACGGACAAATACTTCATATGGACTGAGAAGATACTTAGAGAAAAGGGTGTGAATCCTAACGTCGTTGCCGAGGTCACGACTTCAGACTGGGGGATATTCGTCGGTATAAACGACGTTTTAAAGCTTATGGAAGGAAAACCTGTCGACATATATTCAATGCCGGAAGGATGCCTGTTTTTTCCAAACGAGCCCGTATTAACGATAGTTGGTAGATATCTGGATTTTGCAAGATTTGAAACTGCCATTTTAGGATTTATATGCTATCCCTCGGCGATTGCAACTCAAGCATTTAGATTTAAGCTGGCATCTGGAGATAAGAAGATATTTTCATTCGGAACGAGAAGAATGCATCCCGCTCTATCCGCTCTGATTGAAAGATCTGCATATATAGGTGGTGTTGACGGTGTCAGCAACTTTTCCGCGGAGAAGTACTTGGGAATTAAAAGTATGGGGACAATGCCCCATGCACTCATAATATGTTTTGAAGATCAGGTAGAAGCCTGGAAAGCCTATGATGAAATAGTCGAAGAGAATGTCCCGAGAATTATGCTTGTAGATACATACTTCGATGAGAAGACGGAGACAATTCTGGCAATTGAGAACGTCAAGAGAGTTGACGGTGTCAGACTCGATACACCTTCCTCAAGAAGGGGAAATATGAGGAAAATAATTGAGGAGGTTAGATGGGAGCTTAAGATAAGGGGCAGAGACGACGTTAGAATCGTTCTGAGCGGCGGATTGAATGTTAAGGATGTGCTGGAGTTGAGAGATATCGTAGACGCTTTTGGCGTTGGAACGTCTATAGCTGGAGCAAGACCGATAGATTTTGCGATGGATATAGTTGAAAAGGATGGAAAATTTGTTGCAAAAAGGGG
>CAYYFC010000063.1:0-5098 GCA_964471215.1 uncultured archaeon
TGACAAAATCGATCCAAGCTTCGCCCTTCAGGGCGGAGTAACATTTAAACAACACTCTATTGTATTCAGTAAGAGTGTAGTGGGGTGGGTTAATTGAGTGAAACATGGAATAGACTAAAATCTACAAGGTATGCAAAATACATGTGCAACTATCATTTTGTCTGGATTCCGAAGTACAGAAGAGATGTTTTAGTTAATGAAGTATGAATACACTAAAGAAGTCTTAGAAGAAATAGCAAAAGAGCTAGGATGCGAAATAATAGCTTTGTATATAAAGCCAGATCATATTCATTTGTTTGTATCATGCCCACCCCGCTACGCTCCCTCTTACTTGGCAAACTATTTCAAAGGAAAGAGTGCAAGGAAAATTTTGCAGAGGTTTCCAGAGCTGAAAACCAAAGCAAACAGAGGTAAATTGTGGACAAGAAGATATTTTGTTGCTACCGCTGGAAATGTTAGTTCTGAGACGATAAAGAGGTATATAGAGGAGGCGAAGAGTCGTGCTGATTAGAACGTGCAGGGTTAGGTTGATCGTGGATAACGAAACGGAGAAGAAACTATTTGAGTTAGGAGATATCTTTGCTAAGTGTTGGAACGAAGTTAACTATCTTAGAAGACAGCAGTTCTTCAACGAAGTCGGTGTAGATTTCAAAACAACCATTCATCTCAAAGGGAAGCAAGGAAGGTTAGAAATTCATTACGATGCGGTAACGAAAAGATGGTACGCTTACATTCCATTCAAAGTCGAAAAGAAGATTGTAAGAAATGATTGGAGAAAAGTACCTTTAGCTCCTTCAGGAAACAAAGAAGTTGGCATCGATTTAGGAATAAACAATCTGTTTGCTGTGTTCGTTGAAGATGGAACCACGTTTCCGATCAGTGGGAGACCTTTGAAGGCAGAAGCTTTCTACTGGAGGAAAAAGATTGCTGAAGCTCAATCTAAAGGGATATGGACAGAGTTAGGAAGTACTACACCATTTAGAGGAGCAGATGGGAGCATTATGTTAGATCAAATCTAAGATATTTGTTCGAGAAGTTGTACAAGCTTGGAGTTTCGAGAATTAAGGTTGGTTATCCTAAATACATTGCAAGAGAACCTAATAAAAGTGCAAAAGTCAATTTCGAGATTACGAACCTATGGAGCTACAGAAAATTACATCAGTGGATTAAAGATCTTTGTGAGGAATATGGTATGGAATACATTCCTATTGAAGAGGAATATACATCAAAGATTTGTCCACTCTGTGGAGAAATACATAGCAACGGTAGAAGTTTGCCCAATTAAAAAGAAAGCTATGAATGCAGATTTAGTTGGAGCGTTTAATATCCTCCATAACGCCGAGTCCCCGCAAGGGGATAGGCGTAACGGGAGTAAGACCGCTCCCCTTAGCTCACTCCCCGCCCTCACTGGGATCCTCGCCCTCTAGGGCGGAAGGAGGTCAGATTAGATGATACCTAAAAGAAAAATGAGTTTTTAAAATATGTAACATCAGATTTTCTTATGCTTTTATTCGCCTATGGAACACTTGTAAATCCAAAAAAGGCTGAAAGGATATTTAGGAGGAGACCAAAATTTAAGGTGGCATTTTTACCAAATTATGAACTCGTTTTTAACGTTAAATCTCCTCAAGGATTGGGTAATCCAAATATAAGGTTTGGTGGAAGAGGTGTATGGGGTGTTGTCTATGAAGTTTGCGAGGATGATTTGAAAAGATTAGATATGGTAAGTCCAAGATATGAGAGGGTTGAGATAGAAGTAATAGTTGATAAAAAAAGAGTTAAAGCCTGGACTTATATAGGAAAGAAGATAGATCATGGAATCCTACCTGATAAATCCTGTATAGAGAAAATTATAGAGGGGGCGGAAATTTACGGATTTCCAAAAGAATATGTGAACTGGCTGAGGAATATAAAGAAATCCCTTGAAAGATAATTATGTACTTTTAATATAAATTAAATAAATTTAGATCAATAATTAGACAGACTTTAGTCTGTTACCGATTTATATAACTCCAACAAATCTTCTTTAAATTTGGATGGATTATTAAGATATGCTGGATGGTCAGCATTATTATAAATTATGAGTTTAGCATTTAGGAGTTTTGATAACTTCTTCATATTGTCTAAAGATACTATTTTATCATTTTCTCCATATATTATATATGTAGTTACTTTAAAATTTTTATAGCTCTCCATTAAATCCTCTTCAAAACATCTCACTGGTGCTATCAGCAGTAATCCCTTAACGTTATTTTTTAAGCTATATTTGAGTGCAATATATCCTCCAAGACTTGCACCCACTATTATAGGTTCAAGATCCCCGATTATTTTTTTAACCAAGTTGACATTTGAATTTGGGTCTTTCGTCTTCGGATTACACTTACTTTTTAGACCATAAGGCATATCAATAGCTATAAATGGTATTCCTCTTTTTTCAAGAAAATCTAAAACATTGATTTCACGCCAGACTTCACTCGTAAAGACATAACCGTGCAAGAAGACTACTGGCGTATTTGAAACATTGTTACTGCGGATTATTCTGCACGTAAATTCATCAATTTTAACGGTTTCCTCAATCATGTTAATTATTACTACTATTGTGTTAACTTATAATTGTTGCACAAATCGATGATTACTATTTTAATCCTTCAATTGCATGATATTCTCAATCACTCTAAGCGATTTTATAAAAACGTTGCTTGCAAAACCTCACTCTTCAGAGCGGGGATACGTGAGGGGGGATGTTGGAGATAGTTTTAAATAAATGTGAAAGGTATATAATGACCTTGTAACCGTTAAGGCTGGAAAGCATGTAAGGGCTGGTGTAAAGGTAGCCGAGGAGTCTGTTAGGATACCTTAGCGGCTGCGTGAATCAGTCGAGGAGGATAAGGGTCGCAGGGGCGACCAAACCCCTCTCGAAGCTCCGCCCTCTAGGGCGGTAGGTCACAAATAAAAGGCAGATTTTTCTTTAATATACCTCTAATCCAAGATATATCTATAATCCTAGGATTTAATCCAATTTCCTTAAAGATTTCATTAATACCGTTTGATTTTGCTCCACTGTAAAACGGAAAATTTTTATTTATTTCTTCTCTTTGATAATGAAAGCGTTTTGAATAGATCTCTTTTTATAAATTGCTATTAATAACTCTTCAAAAATCTTCTCAATTTAGTCCTAATTGATTCATCTACTCATTTTCTATCTATTACTATAACCTTACGCTTCGCAACCCTTTCAAATTTGAAATCGCTCTTTTTGAATTTGGTAACGTCTAAATCAGATATCTGTATACGGCCACATCAAATGTATAGTAGCCCTTCATCCTTATTTAACGCAACGAGAACCCGTCTTAACAGTTACAAATAGAATTGCATTTAAAGAGTCTCTAATCATTTTAAAACACCTCTTGTAGCTCCAGCTAACTCTTTTATCTCCACTACTATCGGTTTACCCCAAAGTTCCTTCAAAATGTCGGAATACTTACTCTGCACTTCCTCTGGTATATAGATAACGTATCCCTTCTTCCCGTAGCTTGTCAGCCTCCCCACGAATACTATGCCCCTCATTACCTATTATAGGATGGAAAAATTTATAAACTTTTCCATTCTATTTATCTCAAGGAATGTTGTGTCGTATGTAGGGCAAGAAGTTAGTTAATATTAATTTTTTAATGTTAAGAATTGTAGTAAGGGTTTCTTGCAAGCAGACTATAAGATAAACCAGTATTTTCAGCACCAGAGAAACAAAACGAGTGTAATCACAAAAATTAAGATGATATTCCTTAGAGCCATAGACATCACCATAATTTTGCTCCCAATTTCAGCTCCAAATATGCCGATATAATAAGGTACTAAGTATCTAACCGATGCGATACTTGTAATTAGTTCAGCAAAAAGTAGACTTAGAATGATCTCTTTTTGGCTCAACAAGCCTCTGCTCATCAAATCAGCCGCAACAGTGCATGATGAAACATAGCCACCAAAGTGCGCTACAATTATCGCCAATCCAGTAGATTCGATTGGAAGATAGCTTGAGAACATCTTTAGATTTTCAATAAGTGAGTCAAAAAATCCAAGAGTAACTAAGCAGTTCACAATTAAAATCGTTATCGTCATTGTAATTGAAATCCTTTTTATCGTACTTATAGCATTTTTTATACTCTTCTCGAAAGCCTTTTTAAGTGTGGGTCTTATCATATGTCCCATCATAGGTAAATTATTTTGTTCACCATCGCGCCTCTCATTCAATAGTATCCTTCCAATGAGCATTACGATCAATGTCTTCAACAAACCAACAAGAGATAGGAGAAGAAAGTAAATTAATCCTGTGAAACCGAGTAGAGGTATTAAAACTGGAAGCATATACCTCCAGTGCATGATTATAGCTGGAAAAGAATTTATAATTGAAGATATATAAAGTTCTCTCTTTTCGATCAATTTGTTTTTGTAGTATTCAACAAGCATTGAATTTGCAGCAGTAGGAGATATAAATGCTGTAACAAAGCTAACTCCACACTCCTTTCTCAATCTCGCAAATGATACAATTGGTTTTGCGACGATAGACACTTTGTCTACATAGCCAATGTTTATAATGAATTCTGCAAATACAACTCCAAAAGCAGAGATCGGGACAATTCTTATCAGGAATTTTAACGTTTGAATGATGATCTCTTCGATCATATTAAAGGCACTACGTACATCATCCCATCAAGCTCAATAACCTTAACTCTAATACCATAGACTTTTTCTATATTAGTCGGTGTTAAGACGTTATAAGGATCTCCAACAGCGAATATTTTCCCGCTTCTCATCATAACGATTCTATCTGCATATCTCGAAGCTAAATTTAAGTCGTGTATAGCTACGATCGCTGTAATTCCTTTCTCTTTAATGATCTTTTTTATTATTTCCATGACTTCAAGCTGGTGTTTGATATCCAAGTTTGCCGTAGGCTCATCTAGTAATAGAACTTCTGGCTCCTGAGCAAGTGCTCTTGCAATCAGAACCTTTTGCTGTTGCCCTCCACTTAACTCGTTGAAATCCCTCATGGCAATGTTCTCAATGTTTAGAAGCTTGAGAACAGCAAAGACTTTTTCTA
>CAYYFC010000064.1:0-5048 GCA_964471215.1 uncultured archaeon
ATATTTTGTTTTAAAGTAAAATATAAAATTTAAAAGATTTATACTGTATTTAAAGAATTTTTCATTTCAGCTCATGTCCTCAATGCAAGTTTTATGTCCTCTGCTTTAACCGTCTTTCTTCCTGCATGTTTTGCAATTTCAACGGCTTTTCTTGCCACTTCACTCGCCCACTCCTCGAGTATCTCTGCCAGAGTTTCTCTGGCATCTTCACTAACCCTTTCGGCACCAGCCTTTCTTATTAATCTATCGATAGGTGCAATGGGTAACTCACCCATTCAGAATCACCTCCTCTAAACCAAGCTTAAGTTATTTAAAATATATATAGTTTTCGTTTGAATTTGAAGAATTCTAGTTCAATCTATTTCAGACCAAAAGATCTCAAAATTTCTGGTTTTAAAAATCACGATAACTAACAGTTTTTAAAGAAGACTGCGAAATACCTGTGAATAATTTAAAATGAACTATCATGATATTTATCTCAGAAACCATTATATTTCAACCAATTTATAAAGATCTTATGAGATTTAAATGCGTTCAATACAGTTGGGATGACGTCTACAAGCTCTGTAAGGAACTTGCTGAGAAGATTAAAAGATCAAAATTTAAACCGGATGTTATAGTTGCCATAGCAAGAGGAGGTTGGATTCCCGCAAGAATTCTGGCGGATTTCCTTCTCATAAAGGATCTGTATAGCGTAAAGGCGGAGCACTGGGGCATAGTCGCGACAAGAACAGGAGAAGCAAGGATAACGCAGCCACTGACTGTCGATCTGAAGGATAAAAGCGTCTTGGTGGTTGACGATGTCGCCGATACAGGTGAGACAATCGAGCTAGTTTCAAAACACGTATTGGAGAAGAATGCAAGGGAAGTCAAAACAGCCGTTCTCGATTTCAAGCACACTTCGAAATTCGTACCGGATTATTACGCTAGGGAGATGGAAAGCTGGAAGTGGATAGTCTATCCGTGGAGCGTGTACGAGGATGCGAGAGATCTGATAAAGAAGGTAATCGAGAAGTGCGATAAAACTGATATAAAAAGGATTAAGAAGATATTGGAGGATGAATACGAGTTCTTTATCAATGAGGATGTAATAAGAGAAGTTTTAAAATATTAATAAAATAATAAAAATAAACCAAAACAGATATAAGCTCGTGTATACACTGAATTCTATGCATGAGAATGTGAGCAGAAGATTGATAGACGTTTCTCTGGGAAAGGAAAAGGCTGATCTGGTTATAAAAAATGCTGAGATAATAAACGTTCTGACAGAGGAATTCATAAAGGCTGACATAGCAATATGCGAGAACAGAATAGCCGGAATAGGTAGTTACAGCGGTATTAAGGAAATAGATGCGGAGGGTTTGTATGCCGTTCCTGGACTGATAGACGGTCACACTCATATAGAGATGTCCATGCTAAGCATAACCGAATTCGCCAGGATTGTTGTTCCCAGGGGAAATACATGTGTTATAGCAGATCCACATGAAATCGCAAACGTTCTCGGTAAGGAAGGGATTAGGGTGTTTATAGAGGAATCAAAAACAGTACCGCTTAGGGTTTATTTCATGGTACCTTCATGCGTGCCCTCATCGCCCCTTGAAACATCCGGGGCTGTTATAGAATCGGATGATGTCGCTGAAATACTTGAATGGGAGAACGTTATAGGACTCGCTGAGGTCATGAACTATCCGGGAGTAATAGGTAAAGATGAGGAGGTCCTGAGAAAAATAGAAATTGTGAAGAAGGCTAACAGAATAGTTGACGGTCACTGTCCAATGTTAAGGGGCAGGGAACTGAACGCTTACATATCAGCTGGTATTTCATCGGATCATGAATGCATAAGCGAGGACGAGGCTATGGAAAAGCTCAGACTTGGTATGAGGATTATGATCAGGGAGGGATCCGCTGCTAAGAATTTGAAGTCCCTGCTGGGATTGGCTAAAAGGGCTTACAGATGGTGCATGCTCGTTACAGATGGCGACAGAACACCGAGAGATCTAATAGAGCAGGGATACCTTGATTACGTGTACAGAAGGGCTGTTGAAGAGGGAGTAGATCCGATAAAGGCTCTTCAGATGTGCACGATAAATCCGGCAGAATACTTCAGACTGAACTGCGGTTTGATAGCGCCCGGAAGATTTGCAGATATAGTTCTGCTAAGAAATCTCGAAGGATTCGATGTCAGAAGGGTTATCGTGGATGGGGAGTTGATAGGTGAAATAGTCAGGAGATACGAATATCCTGAGTTTGTGAAGAAAAGCGTTAGAATTGGAAAGAAGATTACGCCTGAAGACGTAGAGATAAAGGGTTCAGGTGTTGCGAGGATAATCAGGGTTATAGAGGGTGAGATTGTGACAGACGAAGATAGGGAATTCGTCAGCGGGATAGATGTGAACAGGGACATACTGAAGGTCGTCGTGGTTGAGAGGCACAGGGGAACGGGGAACATTGGTAAAGCATATATAAGGGGATTTGGTTTGAAAAGAGGAGCCTTTGCATCCTCTGTTGCTCACGACGCTCACAACATAATCTCAGTCGGTACAAACGACGAAGACATATGTCTGGCAGTAAATAGGATAGCTGAACTGAACGGAGGAATAGTTGTTACCGATGGTAACAGCATTAGGGCTGAACTCCAGTTAAACATAGCGGGATTGATGAGCGAGGAGAAGGCGGAGGTTGTTGCGGATAAGATCGACAGGATTCACGATGAGATAAGGAGACTGGGATGCGAGCTTAAAAATCCAATACTAACGTTATCTTTCATGGCCTTACCGGTTATTCCGAAGCTAAAGGTAACGGATCTGGGGTTGATAGACGTGGAAAAATTCGAGGTATCGGATGTATTCGTTTAAAATACGTATGCATCGACTACTACGTGAATTACTCCCGGAGAATAATTCTTGACCTTTCTAAAATTCAGTACCTTTACCCTTTTTCCCATCTTTCTGCATGCATTCTCTATTCTCTTGATGGGTCTGTCGATTATCTTCTCAGGAACGGATTCATGGTAATGTATAACCCCCTCATCCCTCAGACAGCTTATCGCTACCGGTAGAAACTCGTGACAGAATATATGTCCCATTATAACTCTGTCGGCAACTCCTTCGGGTGAAACGAATCTGGAGTCGCCAAGAATAGGTATTATGTTGTCAACACGGTTTAGCTTTATGTTCTCAAGCAGAAATCTGTAAGAGCTCGGATTTATCTCTATCGCATATATCTTCCTTGGTTTTGCGTGAACAGCTATGGGAATTGAGAAGTAACCTATTCCTGCAAACATGTCCACTACAACCTCATCATCCCCAACGATTCTCGCCATCCTCATCCTCTCGCCCTGATTTCCAACGCTGAACATAACCTCCCTCACGTCCAGCTTGAACAGGCAGCCGTTTTCCCTGTGAATAGTTTCGCTTCCACTTCCAGCTATAAGCTCAACCTTCGGTTTTCTGAGCATCCCCTCCTTCCCCATATCCCTCCAGACAGCCTTACACCTTTTATGTATTCTCAGAAGTTCCCTTCCGATTATATGCTTGTAACTCTCAAGATTTTCCGGTATCTTAACGAGTATTATATCTCCAACTATCTTGTATCTCCTCGGAATGAAATCGTGCAGTTCTCTGGGTATCTTTTCCTTTAATATCTCAAATATATTTGCTTTTTTTGCGAATACCGGATTTTTCTGCTCCACTATTTCAAATCCCTCGAAGTATCTCTCAAAACCTTCAAGAATAGGTATTTCAACAAATTCTCCGCTAGAAACTATAAGTCTGCTCCTGTCCTTCGCCCCTATCCTCTCGGCAAGTCTCCTAACTTCTTCCGCCCTATGTCTTGGAACTCTTACAGCCTTCATATATCTCCTTCGGAATAACGTAAATGTCATTTCCGTATTCGAACACGAAAACCTCGCTTCCTATTGCTATATCCGCCTTGGGCCTTCTCGCACATATTACCCTCTGCGTAACCGGATGCAGGACCTCAACGACGAATTCATCGCATCCAACCACAACACTCCTCCTAATCTCTTCCCTCCTTATTATCAACTTAGGATCTCTAAGATTTACCGTCGTTCCGTCCAGCGATAATGCCTTTGCATCCTTCTGGTTGATTACAACGCAAATCGTCCCGTTCTCATCTACAACATCTCCAACCCTGTAGCATGGAAGCCTGACGGAATAAGTAAATCTGTAAACCTCTCTTCCATCCAAAACCGTATGAAGCTTTTTGCTCTCAGTTATCCTTCCTCCAAGCGTCCTGACTACCAATCTGGAAACTTTCCTTCCGATATTTCTGTCTCCGAAGTAAAAGTCTATTCCTTCCTTTCTCTCAACTATTTTGCTTATAAACGCCTTCTGATGACCTCCTTCCCTGTCCATTACATCCCTGACTATCTCCATAATTTTTTCAATCTCTTCATCCTCTATTTTTCTCCCGTCCGCCCTTATCTGAACTATGGACTCGTAATATCCTCCTGATTCCATGCTGCATCTTTTACAAGTTTCTCTTACGATTCTGACATCCACAACCCTTCTTATCTCAACCTCTTCTCCCTTAAAATACCCCCTGATCATTACACTGTAATCCTTTCTGGATTTCTCTATTTCAATATCCCTGATTTTAAAATCGGGATGGACATCCATCGATGAGCGCACATGCCTTATCACGGCCTCTTCAAAACTCATATCGATCCACTTCCCTCCAATCCTGTAAAACCCACATCTTGGACATCTCGTAATACGTATAATCCCGTTAAGCTTTACGAGCTCACCCCTCTCAACGTAACAGCTCACACAAAGATCCGTATCCTTTACAGGCCTACCGCAGATAGGACATCTCCTCATCCCGATAACATTATTTCGATGATATAAATAAGGTGCGTCTGGACGTTATCATCCTCATCTAATATATCGGATGATATCATCCTTCATCCTTGGGTTTCATCGGATTCGGGGTCACATCTCCTTGACCCCGTTCACCGTGCACACTCACATGGCACATCTCAATATATTAAACCACTTATTTACCAAATTAATCACTGCCACCGAATC
>CAYYFC010000065.1:0-4475 GCA_964471215.1 uncultured archaeon
CACTCCCCTAATCCCTCTCCCCCTGAAGGGCAGAGCTCCCTTGCATTTTGTGATTTTTGCGAGAACATTTCTGACTGTGAAGGGACTGCTTGAATATCAGATTTTTGGAACTATTATGCATCCATCCTCACCGCATATCATCTCTCCCTTTCCCTCAACGAACATCTTAACTGTTAAGGCCGAAATCACGGCATCTATTAAATCATGACTGCTAACATCTGGGACATCTATATACTCTCTTAAGTCTTTCAGAATCTTTAACATACCCTCTCTTTTTCTCTTCTTCTCATGAGGCGCGATGCTCAAAAGAACCCTTGTTGCATAGGGATAAACCTCAAAAACCTCTACATTTCTATCTCTCAAATTCTTAGCTATCTTAATACCCTTCTCAGCTATTTCCCTTATAAATAAGGGCGGAAGTATTCTTATTCCCATTTTCTGAAGCTTTTTTTCACATTCCCTGAAATAACCTCTTTTTGGAAAGCTTAAAGGTGCATCTATACCGGCAAATTTAAATTCCAGGTTTAAATCCAGTTCCCCTACATACACAACCTTATCATCCCTGATAACAGCCAAGTAATCCTTCTTAACGCCGACATCTATACCAGCTATCATAAACCACCCAACTCCTTAAGTTCCCTTTTCAATTTAATCGCCCTTTCCTTCGTCTTTTCTATCAGCCATTCATTTTCAGGATATCTATTCTTCAGTTCATCCAGTCTCTTTAAGAACTCTTCAAACGAGATCTCACAGCAATTCCTAACGATCTTATCTGCATAACAGACAATCTTCTCCTCAATCGTTTCCGGCATGAAATCTCCGTAAACCTTTAAATTCAACCTTTTCGCATCGTCCTTTGTGATACCGCATAGGAAATGTCTTTCAACTATTCTCGCTATTTTTTCACCAAAACCCTCTTTTCTAACTATCTTTCCGCTGTGGATGAAGTGATCGATGTCATGTGTGATCGATCTTCCTATGTCATGCAGAAGAGCTGCTTTTTTTACGGAATCTACATCTACATCATGACCTCTTTCCTTTATCCTTTCAGCTATTTTTAATGCAACCTCAGCAACCTTTATGCAGTGTTTCTTTACTTTTTCATCGAGTTTATACCTATTCCAAAGCTCTGTTATCTCCTCTGGAATATCCATATCTTTCAATCGTTACCGAAAACTTAAAATCTTCGAAAGAATACATTTTAAAAAAGAGGAGGTACACAGGAGGGATGTCGGAGATCTGTCCCATATGCGGACTGCCAAAAGATATCTGTGTTTGTGAAGAAGTGGCTAAGGAACAGCAACAGATAACGATTAAGGTCGTGAAGAGGAGATATGGTAAAGAGGTTACAATAATAGAGGGGATAGACGGAAGTGAGATAAACCTTGAAGATTTAGCGAAATTCCTTAAGACAAAGCTCGCATGCGGTGGAACCGTAAAAAACGGTGTCATAGAATTGCAGGGAAATCACATAGCAAGGGTCAAGGAGCTATTGATTAAGAAGGGATTCAATCCGGACAGAATAAAGGCTTAACAGATCTAAAAGATATCGCAGGACCCAAGCATAGAATAAAAACTTATCTACTCGACTTAATGTTTAATCCTTGAATAACGAGAAGAGTTTGTAGAGCGTTCCGTGATAACTTATGAATCTATTAAATCTATGCTGTAAAGTCTTCCACGCGTATTCATCTATTTCAAATTTAACGTCTTCGTAACATATGTCCTTCAGTATCAAACCGTAAGCAGGTGCCGGCTCAACCCTTTCTCTGTACCTCTCCGGGCTCAGCATGTCTCTGAACCATTCTAGACTTCTGCCACCAGTTCCGACTTCTTCCAGTGCCGAGACTATACATCTAACCATATTCCATGTGAATGCGTTTCCCTCTATTTCAAAAACTATGAAGTCCCTGTCAATTCTTAACTCGACGCTGTATATCGTTCTTATACATCTTCTTCTCTCCCCAAATCCCTTTGTGAAATTTGAAAAATCGTGCGTACCTATTAAGAGTTTAGATGCCTTTCTCATTAGAGATATGTCGTATCCCTCTGCAGGCAAGACGTACACGTATTTCCTGCTCTTGGCCTTCCTTGGATTGAAATCTTCGCTTACTTCCGTCCATGCCCATACCGTTATGTCATCCGGAAGGTATGCATTTATCATCCTAGGAAATATCAGTTTATCGGTGTTTATAGCTATAACCTGTCCAAACGCATGAACTCCTGCATCAGTTCTTCCAGCACATCTCATTTTGGCTTTTTTGACATCTATTCCCAACTCCTTAAAAGCTTTAATGAGCTCTCCTGCAACAGTCCTTACGTTAGGCTGATACTGAAAACCGTGAAAGTTCGTTCCTATGTATGCCAATTTGTATGCAATTCTCATGGACAAATCAACTCCGCCAGATTTTATTTAAATTTAACGTAATTAGGGTTCAGCGGACGTAGTCTTTATGTCCGCCTTGGGACACATAAACCTCAACTCCCTCAGGGTTCATAGGGAGTAAATCATCGGTCTCGTCCCCTTTCGGGGTAACCCCCTTCCCACTCCTCATTAGCACCTTCCAGCGACGGATCATCTTTTTCACGCCCTGTAAAAGGTGCTCGGAGTGGGAAGAAAACCCCACATCCTTAGGTATAGGTTTATTGAAGCATTTAGCTGTCTATCTATCTCTAAATTACACACTTCACATTTTAAAACCTGCCCCTCTCGGTGCTTCATGTCCCCACCGCATCTGGGGCAGGTTTTAGTAGAGTTTTTAGGATCTAATAACCTAACGTTAGTCTTATAACTCATTAGTAGAACTATCTGCTTCCAATTTTGCTTAGAAATTACTCTATTGTGTTTTTTGCAACCGTTAAACATTCCCCTCTTATCTAAATCTTCGAAACCGTGCTCGTAATCTTTAAATCCTCTCGCAAGATCTGTTGTTAATTTGTGAAGATAATCTCCAATCCTGTTTCTGTATCGTTGAGAAAACTTCTGCATTAACCTTTTTGCGGTCTTAGGTTTGGTTTTACTCAATTTTTGGATTTTTCTTCTCTTGTTCTCGTAGGTTATGTGTAGAGTATATAGCTGTTTTAGGTCTACCTTAATCCATCCCCAATTGCAAAATCCGTCTAAGCTGAATAAATTTGAGTCCCAAGCAACCTTCTTTTGTGATGGTGTTGATATATTGGCTGGTTTTCTAAACGTTATTATTAGCTCGTTCTTTTTCAAAATTAGTTCTCCCAAATCGCAACCCTCTACTCTCTTTTTGAACCAAGCTCTCGTTAAGTCGAATTCTAAATATGTATCTCTTGGCTTTATCGTAATTCTCAGTTTATCGTTTTCGAGAGTGTAGAGAGTTTCTTTAACCCTAACGAACTTTCTCTTGACTATCGGTTTTCTTCTTTTTCTCCTTCCTTTGACATAATTCCTTCTCCACGAATTGAGAATTGAGTAGGCAGTTTTAATTGCGGAATCCACGTAATGTGACGCACAATTCCAATCCTTTAGTAGTTTATCTCTCAGATTTCTTTTGAATTCCTTTGACTTGGGTATTTTTGGTATAAGTCTCTTGACGTAGTAGTATTTTTTAACACTTCTTCGACCCTTCTTTGTCGTGTAATAATTTCTTTGTACTTCTTCTATCCACTGGATATTATCCCAAATCTCGTCGATCGCTCTTTGCAGTAAATTTCTATAGCTACTTAGAAATTCTGTTACATTGTAATCGTGTTTTATTTTGTAACTAAGGATCACATATGATCTTCTTTGCACCTTTTACCACCTTCTTGTACTTGTGTTATCTCATTCTATACAACTTATCAGCGAAATGGGAAATTATAGTGATTAAATCTTTAATCAATTCTTCTTGAGGTGATTTCTCTTCTTTATTTATCACAACAACTTCAGTTAGCTTTTGAAGAATTCCTTTAAAATCTTAAATCCAAACCTTGTTAGTCTATCTGGATACGCTATAACAACCTTAGAAACTTCCTTGTTCATTACCATTTTTAGCAATCTTTTGAAATTTCTTCTATCTTCTTTCAACCCAGAACCCACATCTTTTAGTATTTCTACATCCCATCCTCTTTCCTTCGCATAGCTCTTTATTAACTTTATTTGTCTTTCTAAATCATCCTTTTGAGTATGAGATGAGATTCTAGCATATCCTATTATTTTTCTCTTTTCATGAATTCCTAAAATTCTCTTTATTTCTGATTCTGGAACTCTCCTCTTTCCACCTAACACACCTTATCTTCCCTTCCTTGTCCCACCTTTGAATCGTTCTAGCGGTAACTCCCAATAACTTTGATAACTCTTTCATCGTATAAAGTCGTTCAATGTCTATCATTGTCTATATACGTCTACCAAATATCTAACAGTTTCGCAAGGCATTCACACACCTTTGCGGGCTGGAAGCCTCGCCTTTTAAGGGCGGGGAGGCAGGTCAGATGGCTGCACTACATACTCCTTCTTCTCCTAGAAA
>CAYYFC010000066.1:0-4229 GCA_964471215.1 uncultured archaeon
GATGTTCCCCAAGGCTCCGATAATGACGATGTGCCCGTGCTAAGGGTGAGTTATCGGGGCTGAAAGGAGCTCCCGAGCGCTCACCTGGGATGAGCCTGAATGAAGTTATGTTAAATGTGAGTGACCAGGTCAGATGCGCAATCACTGCAAAGTTTTTTAAACAATTTATAAGTATGAGACACTTCATGAAGAAGGTGATAACGATAAACATAGGAAAAAGGGGAATTAACGAAGGAGTTATAAACGAAATAAATACGATACTTGAGAAGTATGGAATTGTAAAGGTTAGGATGCTCAGGAATTTCAGATCGTCCACGAAAATGGATAAAAAAGAACTGGCAAACGAAATAGCGAGGAGGGTAAAAGGGGAGCTCGTAGACTTTAGGGGATTTGTTTTAACATTTAGGAGGTGATCTTATGACGACTGTCTACGATGTTCCTGCCGATAAACTGATAGAAAGGGTAGCCGAGAAACTAAAAGAGATGAACGAATTCAGACCACCTGAATGGGCGAAGTTCGTTAAGACCGGTGTTCATAAGGAGAGATCACCCGAACAGGAGGATTGGTGGTGGATAAGGGTTGCGGCTATATTCAGGAAGGTTTACATAGACGGACCGGTTGGAATAGAGAGATTGAGGAGTGCCTATGGAGGAAGGAAGAGGAGGGGTGTAGAACCACCGAAATTCAGGAAGGGTAGCGGTTCTATAATCAGAAAAGCCCTCCAGCAACTTGAGAAAGCGGGATTTGTCACGAAAACTAAGGATGGAAGAATAGTAACGCCTAAAGGTAGATCGTTTCTAGATAAAATTGCGGCTGAAATAAAAAGAGAAATTATAAAAGAAATACCCGAGCTTGCAAAATACTAAATAACAGAGTATTGGAGGTGATTATATGGATGAGGAACTGGAAGAAATTAGAAGGAGGAAGTTGCTTGAATTGCAAAGAAGAAGAGAGCTTGAAGAGTTGAGGAGACAGCAGGAGTTGCAGCAGCAGATAGAGATCCAGAAGAAGGCAATACTTAGAAGCATACTTGAACCGGCGGCAAGAGAGAGACTTGCAAGACTGAAACTCGGTCATCCAGACATAGCTGAGGCTGTGGAGAATCAGCTGATAGCGTTGGCTCAGGCTGGTAAGATTAAGCAGAAGATAAGCGATGAGGTTCTAGTTTCAATATTAAAGCAAATAGCGTCTAGAAGAAGGGAGACAAGGATAATCAGGAAGTGATAAAATGGGCAAGAAGACTGTTGGTGTGAAAAAAAGGCTGGCCAAGTTTTTAAAGTCAAATAAAAGGCCTCCAGTCTGGATTACAATAAAGACGAATAGAAGAGTGATTACGAGTCCCAAGAGAAGGTTTTGGAGACATAAAAAGTTGAAGGTGTGAGAAATGGCAAAGGTTGTCGTGGAGAGGATATATTCTTTGAGGATTAAACACAAAATGAAGAGATATCCCAGATGGCTTAGATCAAAGAAGGCAATAGCTTACATAAGAAGGTTTTTGAGCAAACACATGAAGACAGAGGAAGACAAGGTAAAAATAGATCAGAGCATAAATTTAAAGATCTGGGAAAGAGGTTCACAGAAACCTCCTGCGAGAATAAGGATAAGAGCTGTAAAATTCGACGATGGAATAGTTGAAGCCGAACTATATCAACCCGAAAGGATCAGGGAGAAAAAGGAGGAGGTAGAAGAGAAAAAAGAGGAACAAGGTTGATCATGGTAAAGATGCTTTCGATAAAGGGTAATCCTTTAATAGGATTGTACATGAGGGCTACAGAGCACTTTGCAGTTCTGGGAATAGATGATAAAAAAGCGGTTGAATATCTGAGAGATGAGTTGGATGTCGATGTAGTAATTACTACTATTTCAGGATCGGAGCTAGTAGGATCTCTTATTGCTGCTAATTCGAGAGGAATCATTGTAAGCGATTTGGTAAGGCAGAAGGAGATTGAAAGGTTAAAAAGGATTACGGATGTTTACGTTATAAGAACACCCATGACGTGTCTCGGTAATATAACCTGCATAAATGACAGAGGTGCTATAATGCATCCAGAAGCCGAAGATAAAATCATAGAAAGTGTATCCGAATTCCTGGATGTTGATGTAATAAGGAGTACGATCGGTGGAATTAAAACGGTTGGAATGGCTGCCGTAATAACGAACAGAGGAGGTATATTAAATCCAAATGCCAGTGAATGGGAAATAAAGAAAGCAAAAGAGGTTATGAAGGTTGAAGTTGGTACAGGAACTGTAAATTTTGGTGTGGATATGGTGGGAACAGGTCTTGTCGCGAACTCAAAGGGTTACATAGTCGGAAAGGATACAACTGGATTTGAACTTGGTGTAATCGAAGAATCGCTTTTTCCTTAGGGGGTGATATCATGAAATTCGAAGTTGAAGGTGTTTTTAAAAATGCAAACAATTGGCAGAAGTTTAAAAAGGTTGTGGAGGCTCATAATGAGAGATTTGCGCTGGAAAAATTATATTCCTTGATCGGAAGCAACCATAAAGTTAAAAGACATCTGATAAAGATAAAGTCTTTGAAGAGGGTTGAATAAAAATGGAAGAAAAAACGCGTGAAAAGGTTTTAGTGCTTCAGCAGCTGCAGGCGGAGGCTGAAACTGTCCAGAGGAGGATTCTCGAGCTTGAAATAGTTGATTCCCAGCTCGAAAAAACAATAGAAAGCCTGGAATACTTCAGCTCATTGGACAATGGTGTTGAAGCCCTTATGAATCTAGGTGGCGGAGTGTTCGCATATGTGGATGTCAAAAATTCGAAGAAGATGCTAGTAGACGTTGGAGCAGGAGTCGTTATTGAGAAGGATGTGGGAGAAGCGATAGAATTTTTAAAAAGAAAGAGGGAGATAATTAGGGAAAGCATAACTAGACTTGAACAGCTATTACAGCAGATAGTTGAGAGGGCTAGGGCAATTCAGCAGGAGCTTGAGAAAATAGGAGAGAAATCTAGGGGTGAAAAGTGATGTTCAAATTTTTAAGGGAGAAGCTGGGCCTATTTAAGAAAAAACTGGACAAATCTGAAATAAAGTATGAGGAAGTATCATCACGAGAAAGGGATAAGAAGATAGGGTTAAAGGATAAGATAACGGCATTGATAATTGACAGAGAAATTATAATAGATGAGAAAAAGATTAGCGATATCTTGGAAGATCTGGAAATAATACTACTTGAGAGCGATGTGGCCTTGGAAGTTGTTGATGAGATATCATCAAAGCTCAAAGAAAAACTCGTTGGAAGGAGGAGGAAGATAGGAGAGAAGTTGTCTGATATAGTTTTAAACGAGTTAAAATCTACCATCCTAAATATACTGGACAAAAACAGATTCGATTTCGATGAATTCGTGCAAGCGAGGCTAAGGGAAAAAAGGCCTATTAACATAATATTCGTCGGTGTGAACGGAACCGGAAAGACCACGACAATTGCTAAGATTGCGAAAAGATTAATGGATTTCGGGTACAGTGTCGTATTCGCAGCAGGAGATACTTATAGGGCTGGAGCAATAGAGCAGCTCGAAGAGCATGCAAGGAGATTGGGTGTAAGGGTTATAAAACACAGACAGGGGGCAGATCCGGCAGCTGTGATATACGATGCACTGAGACATGCGGAGAGTAAGGGGATAGATTTCGTACTGGCAGATACCGCCGGAAGGATGCATACAAAGAAAAATCTGATAGACCAGCTTGCCAAGATAAAGAGGGTAACTAAGCCAGATTTAACGATATTCGTCGATGAGAGCATTGCTGGAAATGATGCAGTTGAAAGGGCAAGGATGTTTAACGAAGCAGTTGGGATAGATGGAACGATATTAACAAAGCTCGATGCAGATCCGAAAGGCGGAACAGCGATCTCGATAAGTTACGTAACGGAAAAACCAATCCTCTTCATAGGAACCGGACAGGGATACGACGACCTAGTTAAGTTCGATTCAAGATGGCTGGTTGAGAGGATATTCAGCGGAATTTAACGCCGTTACAGAGTTCATAGAAAAACGTAGAAGTAAGCTTTTTAAATTCTTACTACTTATAGCTTGCGGAGATGAGTTCAACTGCAATGAAGTCGATGAGCTAAGCGAGGTGGAGCGGTTGAACAAACCCGATGGAGATTCGATGAATCCGTCAAAAGGCGGAGTAACTCGGGTCTCCGTCGTAAATGGGGAATAAAGGTTGGTGTGTATTTTAGGATAAATTTGCACATCTACCAGACCCCAATCGCAT
>CAYYFC010000067.1:0-4193 GCA_964471215.1 uncultured archaeon
AAAGCGCCTTATTAATGGGATGCCTCCCGCCACATGCGCAAAAAGCCAATCCGTATTTAAGAACCTCAACCTGAGCAGATAAATGCCATCCATCTATCCATTCAAAACCAAAAAACTATGAGTAAAAAGAAAATTAGAGCCTACCAGCCCTTTATCGCCATCTTGACCATCCTAAATATCCTCTCCGCCTCCCTCTTCACATCTTCCTCTTTCCAATCGGGATAAATTACATGTAACAGCTCGTGTATCATGACTTCCATGATCTTGAGCCTGAAATTGGCCTCTGTTATCGCAATAACGTACCTCTCAACATCCCCCTCCCTAAAGGGACCGAACACTTCCCCTCCACAACACTCCCATCGTGCCTGAACGCCAGATCAACCCTTTTACCCCTCAACTTCTCCTTGATCCAGCAACTTACTCTTGCTTCTGCTCTTTAGCTAGCAACGCGGCCTTGGCAATGCAGGCGGGCCTGTCGCATACAAGAACCACCCGCCCACCAACCATAAGCATGCCGCCGATGGTATCCATAGATACCACCTTCCCACAAACGAAACACTTGGCACGCCCGTTCACAGTGTCGTCATATAGCCCTAACCTGCGTAAAACTCTCTCAACATCCTCCGCACTTACAGCCGTGACTGAAATCTTCCTTCGTACAACACTCCTTAACATCACAATCACGTCCAGACAAATATCCCATGAATCACGTATTAAAATTAGGGTGTCTATGACGGAATCTTTCTGTTCACATGTGCGAAGAGAACGTTCCCGCTCGAGTACCATTCCCACTGTATAAACAGTACCCTTTAAGCTTAGTTCCAAAATAAAATAAATGGGGCATAACAGTGTCGGAATCACCTGGTCCCGGAACGGGCCTCATAAAATTTGGCTGATGGCACAGTTCTCAAGCTTAAAATAGCCATCGTTGACATCAAGGAATGCGGGTTCTCCCCCTTCGGTGGAATTGATCTCGACGTGAAAGCTATCGGTGGTGTCGCAACTCATAGCGTGCCGGAAGAGTTAAAGAAGTTTATGGTCGATAAACCTCTGGCGCCCCCAGAATTGCCTACAGATGGCTGGGAAATCATCGATATAGTCGAACAAAAACCCGCTGAGATGGAGGAGATAACAAATACGTCTAAGGGCAAGTTCAGAGTGAAAGTAACAGCCGAGGCAGTAATGGCCGCACGTAACATGAAATACAAATCCAGGCTTACTGAACCAATATACTGGATCTCCTGGGTCTGGAAGATCTCCTGAAGCCAGCTGAAAGCAAATAGGGGTGTTAATGATGAAAATAAACGCGAAAAACAATTACGTAACTAGAACTCTCTTAGAAGACCTCTCCACCGGAGAATCAACAGAATCTCAAACGCTAAGCATCACTGATACAAAGATGGCAACCGGAGGAACCATAATAATAGCGGAAACCGAAGGAGGAGTGGCAAGAACAGAAAGGGGACAAGCTTCAACTTTTCATGTTCCAAAGGAAATCCTCCGCGAATGGCCAGAAATCATAAAAGTTGCCGAAAAACTCTCCTCGAATAAGGAACTCAACGAACAAGATAAACTCTGGATAGATGAACTTGCTGAAGCCACAGGATGGAATAAAGATGATATCGTTGACGAATTGATAAACATAAGCGTAAATCCATCCGAAAGAACCGAAAAGTACAGAGAACTCTTCGAAAAATATTACACCGAGGCCCAAAAGCATAAAGAAAGAGGAGATACCAGACAGGCCGGTGAAAAATTATGGGGCGCGGTTACCGCCCTAATAAAACTTCATGCCGCAACCAAGGGAATCCCCATCCTGCACTGGAGCAGAGGAAAACTGGATAGGTTCGTAACAAGCAACGTCGAACGCAGATACAGGAAATTATTCAGAGATTTGCTGGATAAAGCACACAGGCTCCATGAACACTTTTACGAGGGCGATCTGGACAAAGAAACGTTCGAAGAAAGATGGAAAGAAGTCAACGATCTTCTTAAAGAAGTCATGAGGATAGTACTTGGCAGACCTCCGTAGCCAACATCGAATTATAAACCCAACTTTTCCTCGTCGACCCATAAGCAAATCGTCAAGGAACTATCGGAATAAACGCTAATAAGTGATCGTAGAAGAATTGATTTGGAGCCGCAAATTACAACATACTCCCAAATAAGCGAACCTCATGGCGCCACATGTTTGCATAACAGTGTAGATGCGTAAAGATTTATACATAGACCGTGAAGAAGTATTGATGATGAGGGCCCCCTGGGAGACGGTCAGCCTAGTCTGGATTGGGCATCAGGGGCCACTGACGAGCGGCGCCCTTTTGCCCCTATGGCAGCCGTTCATCATCCCAGGGGGCCCGACCTATTCAGTAATACCCATGAATTCCAGACAAAAATTGGACTTATATTCCTGAGTATTATCGGGATATCATAATGTTTACATTGCCTCTAATACTCCCATTTTTCTCCATTCTTGCTATTTTCTTCCATACAAATTCTATGGTCAACATTTATCGACATCAATAATCATCACTTCCGACCTGGCCATTAGCCAATCGCCTAACCTCACCTATTACCTAATACCTAAAACCCTGCCAAAATGTTTATATCGAAAAATTAAAACGATAAAAATGCCTATAAATGGATTAGTATAATGAAGAATTCACCTTAAAACATTAGGTACCGAATGTCTGCCTAATCTGGTAAATTACTATAAAATTAAGGCTGGTGGTTCCGATGCGGATCGATCTAGGGATAGATAAAGTTGTGAAGACCTTAGAACAAATAAATAAGCGAATGGATGCTTTAGAGAGCCTTATGAAGGAGATTTTAAAGAATATATCGAGTTTAAGGAAGGAAACGACATTTTTCCTTAAATGTATTCTCGTGACGCTGCTCATTATGTGGATTGCGACAATTTTCGTGATAATACTCACCTAGGCAGATTCCGGCACGCTTCGGTGGACCATCAGCAGATAAACATTGTAACGAAGTAGAATATTTTCCAAATCACGTTTAATATCTTCCTTATACGTTCTTGAAAGCCATAATCGGAAATCTAAGACCCCGTAACGTCATGCCGCCACAGATCCCCGATAATAGAGGATATGCTGCACAGTAGAACATAAAAGACCACTAACCTCTTCTCATGCTCCTTTTTCGGTAGTAGTTCTGGATTTATCCTCTCCATTTCGGGAAGCAACCGCCTGTGCAATTCCTCCAATGTCGTTAACACCCCCTCCCTCACACCTATTTCAAACGCCCTCGCCTGAACGACCCTAACAAAATCCATCACATCGTCCTCCATTACCATGAACTTCCTTAAGTGGGTCGGAGACGCCCCTATCAAACAACAAAGAGCCACAAACACCTTGGGATCCAAAAATATGTTCTTCATACTCATTTTAATGCCAAATAGCGCCTTCTTGATAACATCCCGTAACCGATCATAGTGCTCTCGATAAAATTCGTAAGCGATCCGCGCACATACCTCGTGATCACGAACCCTCGGCCTCGCACCTGAACTATAGTACTCGTATGATAGCGATAGCACGTCCTAAGCACCTTCTCCACCATTAAATGTATCAATCTCGAAAATTCCCCGAACCTTAATTATCAAAAGCTTTAACCATGTTAAGTACGAAATTATTAGGGGATCATTATGAAAAGGGTAATGGTGGAAGTGGAGGTCCCCGAGTGGGTCGACGAGGATGAGCTGAGGAGGGAAATAAGGGAGTACGTCTCCCGCAGGTTCAGATACCCATCCAAACTCTCGGCGGATGAGATGAGGAGGATACTCGGAATAAAGGAGCTCACGTGGGATATAGAGGTTCCACGCGGCCTCGAGGAAGAAATAATGAGGTTGAGGAAGAAGAGAATATGGTAATTCTGGACACCAGCATCGTTATAGAGAGAGTTCGGAGGAAGGAGGAAATAAGTGAGGGAATAACTATAGTCACAGTGGTGGAATTCCCAAGAGTGCTGGAATATAAGGGATTCCGAGGAACAATATACTTTCCAGAACCGGAGGACTTCTGGCTGGCATATGATATCCAAAGAAAATTGCGCAAGGTAGGTAAAGCGAAAAGCTTTGCAGACCTACTAATCGCGGCAATCTGCATAAGAGAAGACGATGTTTTAATAACAAAGGATAGAGACTTCGCAGACATAGCCGAAGTATCTCAACTAAAAGT
>CAYYFC010000068.1:0-3954 GCA_964471215.1 uncultured archaeon
CACTTGAAGAACATTCTATCATCGTCATTGGTCCAGTTTACGGGTTCTTCAAACTTGCCACGCTGAATCCTTTTTAGAACAGAATACACTCTGAAGAGATTTCGGACTTCTAAAATTGCCATACCACTCTTGCAAATGATTACGATTACCTCCCTCTCCTTATCAGACCATTTAAAAATCTTGTAGGTGAATGCGAATAGTTTAAATCCATTAACATCCACAATCTCGTTACTATTTTTAATCTCATTATAGAAGTCTGCTATCGGTTTCAATGCCTTCTTAGCCCTCTCAGATTTTTTGATAGCTATCTTAAGGTATTTCCCGGCAGCATCGAAACTTTCACTCTCCAGAATGTGTACAGCCCTCTCTGCTGAAGATTTTGGAGCTTTATACTTCTCTTGCAGTTCTTTAGCTCTCCTGTACAGCTCTCCATAACCATTGGGCGGAATTAGGGATCCATTGCTGAGGTTTATGCTAAGGCAATCCTTAAATGGATACACTACATCGTTGAACCACAGAAAGAGCTTTTTACCATTGCCAAATTTTCTCAACCTGACTTTTGCTTCAAAATCGACTTCGAACATCTTTCCAGCGTAATACGACGCTTGAGCAAGTATTTCATTAAGCCTGAGAAGAGCGCTCCTGTAAAAATAATCGTGGAAATAGTCTTCACTCTCTCTAAGTATTAGCACGTTATCAGGTGTCAATTCAACAAAAACATTGTCTCCCCAGTAAACGTATTTTGTAGTTCCATCAGCCTCAAAAATGACTTTTTCTCCCCCACTGCTAACCTCCTTAAAGAATAAGCACGAAAAGAAGTTATAATAAGAGATAGCTACCGTGTATATACCTCCCAATTTTACAATATTGATCAAATGAGGTTGGCCAGAAGTTCAGCTTCTAAGTCCAGCTTGCTTAAAGCTTCTTCCAATCCTGAAACTTCTTCGTAAGCTTCCGAGAAAAATTCGATAACATCTACTGGAAATTCTAAGTAGGGGACATATGAATCTACTGCAGCATTTTTTAACTCTTCTAAGTTTTTATACGCTGCTGTAAACACGTATTTGCCGTTAAAATTTGCTACGAAGAAAAATATCTCTTTGTTATTTTCGGTTATGCCGACGATCTTTTTCATTTCCTTGATAACTTTTATTCTCGTTATTTTTGCTCCCTGCTTTTCTAAATACTCAAGCCTTTTAACAAGCTCCCTCAAAACATCGCCCTCGCTCTTGCACCAAGTTGTTCCCATAACGACACCTCCAAAAAAGAAGATTCGATCAGATTAACAGAAACAAATCTTCCCCATCTAACTACCTTCAAAATTCCTTTAAAGAAAAAATAAAGTCAGATGAGCACTGCAAGGGTGATAAGTCCTGCCACATTTGGTGCATAGCTTGCCAGAGCTTTCCACTCCCAGTCTCTAAACGTGTCCTTCCTTGCACCAATCCATCTTTCAATGATCTCTCTCAGCTCCTCATTCGTTATCTCGCAACCATCTGCTGTTCTTACAGAACCGCCTTTCTCAGCGTGGTGGATTAGCAGTCCCATCTCACCGAACAGATTCTTCAGCCTTATCAGTCCTATAAGCTCCTCATCACCTGCCTTTTCTATCGTTGATTCTGGGATGCACGGATTAGGATAAACGACATCTTCGAGGAGAATCGTGTGTTCTTCAACAGCTGTTTCATACTTCCCCAGCCTTAGTCTGCCGTATTTCTTAACTATGCCCCTAAGTATTGGTTTTGCATCCTCTTCAAGCTCCTCAACTGTTTTACCTTTTTCAATCCCAGCATACCCGCATGCTAGATTGGTTAGATCCTTTAGCAGGTTTGAGTGTCTAAGCACCTCATATTCGTTGAAGATTGTGAATAGAAGCAACTCCAGATCACTATTGAGTCTGCTTGAGCTGTATCTTGATAAGAACCACTTTACGAAATCTTCGACGGCAAAGAGTTCTTTGGCGTATGCAGTATTTGTAACATTCAGAAGAGCGTAAATTTCTCCGGTGACTTTTCTTACCACAGGGAGAAGCGGGATGAGATCACTTGGAGCTTCTACAAGAATGTAATCATTTTCTATTTGCTTGAGGGTTTTGACCGTATAGCCGTCTGTTACGAGCGTTGATTCTTTAACAAACTCCAACCACTCGTCGTACGTCATGACTAAGTCTCCGAGTACCTCTTTTAGCTCCTTGTAGACTTTCTTTGAGCCGACAACGAGATATCCGTAGGGAAAACCACTCTCTGGTACGTCAGTTACCTTTTCAGCGTAGATAATCGGCCTTCCTTCTAATACTTCGTTGAGCAGTTCTTCTTTAGTGTAGTAGTGCGGTCCATCTCTTTCGAAATTGCCGATCCTGTATACTTTTAGTCTTTTTACAGTTCTCTCCCTACTCAGATTGACTTCCTTAACACCATTCTTCTCCAAGAACTCAATGATTGCAGGATTGTCAACATAGACTGCATGAATTCCGGCATCTTCTAGATCTAATTCCTTCTTTGAGTTTGGTCTCCTCTTCAAATAACCCGTCTTTCTCCCAGTCGCAGCTAAATAGATTACATCCTTGCAGAGAACCGTAATCCTTCTGCCATTCCTCCTCGTACCGCCCCACACGCCGTATGCTGGTAATTCTGTCAAGAGGAGGTCAACAGTCCTCTTCAAGCTTAGAAATCTTGGTATCTCTCTTTCTATTGCGTCACTGTACGATTCCCAGTAGCTGTGTATCCTGTTCAAAGCCTTTTGCAACTCTTCAAGCTGTTCGGAAGAGTATGATGACAGATCCTGAGCGGACATGTGTAGGAACTTTGAGAAATCTCTTTTGAACAGCATCAGCCTGTACTTCAGCTCCATTAGGGTTGTAAAATCTCTGTGTCCTTCTTTAAAGTCGTCTCTATTTGGTGTGGGCACAGGTGTCCTAACCTTTCGCCCAAGTACATTCACTATTCTACCATCCTCGACCTTTATCCTTAAGAAGAAGCCCTGCAGTGGAGAGTACATCAGCCTCTTCGCCAGGACATCTCCGAGGACTATTGCATACTTGTCGTGCCTCCAGCTCTTCCAACTCTCGTGAGCTGGAACTGTTTTCAACACTCCAAGCTCGTAGATCTCGTTTTCCTCTAATATCTCAATTTCGTGGTTGTGAACGCCTATGCTGAGTTCTATTCTATCACCATCCTCTAAAACAGCGAACAGTTCGATCGGAATCCTCGAAAAGTCGAAGAGCTCTTTTATCCCATCAACAAAGCTGTTTATCGTTCTAGAGCTAAGAGTTTCTTCAGGATAGATCTCAAACCTCGTGCCGTAATCTTCCTTGCCACCATCATCGATTATTTCAGCACCGTAAGATGTTAAAATGGCTGAATATGCTTCATTTGTCTCTCTTGACCTTGTTTTCATGATCATCTTGCCTTTCTCGCCGGTAAGCATCATGAAAGACTTTGCTCCCAAACCGAACATTCCTTGGACTCCGCTAATGTTTTTGTTCTCACTTCTACCAAACCACATGAAGACTTCCCTGAACGTTTTCTTGCTAATTCCAATGCCATTGTCCTCGATGACGATTCTGTCTGGGTAGATTTCAACCTTGATTGGATCGTTCACATCGGCTTTAAACTGGGCTGCAATTGCATTCGCCAAATATTCTCTTATGCAGGCAAAATCAGATCTGTAAAACTTGCTCAAATACTCCTTAACAACATTCAGCTCAAAATTCCATACTACCTTCTCACCCAAAATAACACCCCCTAGAAGGAGTTCTATTTTCCAAAATCCAAAACAAATTCAGCAAACTCCTCTTTGCGCAAAAACTAAACTAGATCTTCTCAGCAAGAATTAATTTAAGCGAGTCGTCTTTATGTGGGATGTTCACTCCACTAATTGTCTCGAGCACAGCCCTAATTTCAAAATCATCTGGATTTACAGTTTTTAGCTCATCTTCTCCAAAAACTGCATTTA
>CAYYFC010000069.1:0-3877 GCA_964471215.1 uncultured archaeon
TCCACGAGTTTAAGATTGAATAAGCTGTTTTTATCGCTGAATCTACGTAATGAGAAGCATAATTCCAATCTTTAAGCAATTGATCTCTTAGAGCTCTTTTAGACTCTTTAGATTTTGGAATTATTGGAAATAATCTCTTAACATAATAATACTTCTTCACCTTCCTTCTCCCTTGCTTAACTAGATAATAGTTTTTCTGTTTCTTCTCAATCCACTCTATATTATCCCAAATAGTATCTATTGCTTTCTGGAGTAGGTGCTTGTAGCTGTTTAGGAACTCTCCAATATCGTAATCGTGTTTTATCTTATAGCTAAGGATCACGTATGAGTTTCTTTGCACCCTCAACCACCTTCTTATATTTATGGCTCCTCATACCATAGAGTTTACCAGCAAAATGGGAAATTATAGTAATAAGGTCTTTAACGAGCTCTTCTTGCGGACTTTTCTCCTCATGATTTATTACGACAATCCCTGTTCCGTAACTCTTGAAGAATTCCTCTAAAATCTTGAATCCAAACCTTGTTAGTCTATCTGGATACGTTACAGTTCTTCTGAATTATCTGTACGAGAAAGATCCTTATTTTGAAATAAAAACAAATATAGGATCGATAGCAGCAGTGGATTTGGAAAAAGGCTTCGTGAGAATTCATCTGAATGAAAAAGAGTTCGATGATCGTGCGTTTGGATATGAGGGAATCATGCCCGATTCATCCAATTTTAAGACGGCGTTAATATCGGCGGGAATTCTTAAGTCCGAGAAGCAGGAAGTAGTTTTTCGAGAAATCATCGTAGAATTTGGAAAGAACTTATATGAGAGACCCAGACTGCTGTACGTTTCGTTTGACACGAATGCCTTCATAAACAGAACAAGCTTTCACCTTCAAACGTTTGCAGAAAGAATTGAAAGAGTTCTCGGAGCTTTCGTTGTTCCAGATGGAATTAAACAGGAACTTTTCAGCGAGAAGGCCGGGAAATATGGAGAGTATGAGTTAAGGGAGTTAATGATAAAGGATAAAAGATTTGGAGAGTTCATAAACCAACCCAAAGTGATCGAGAGAGTGTTCAAGATTGGCAGAGCTGAGTTCAACAGATTCAGAACCAGCGTCAGATTTGAGGAAATACCATCTGGAACGGGGGATAATGAAATCGCAAAGGCTTTGGGAGAGTTTTCTAGGAGAAGGAATTGTGACGTATGGCTGATAACATTCGATCACGCGATGTATGAAATTGCAGCAGGATACGGAATAAGGCCACTGCTACTTGATTTTCCGAGAATTAAGAGAAGAGTTGATGCGGAGTGGGAGAACATCCGTGATTTCATATATATCGCCGCTGTAATCTTCGGATTTGTAACAATCTCGGGTGTAGATATATTTGGAGTATGGAGAGGTAAGAAACCCGACGACTGGAACAACGAATGCGTCAAAGTTCTGGTGAAGAACGAGAATCTTAAAAAGGATTTGAAGATTTTGAGGGAGATAAAAGATGTTTTAAAGATTTAATTTCTCCATCAACACCTGCAATCTATAACTGGGGATGATAGCGCTTAACAACAGATAGGATCCTTTTTCTTTCATCTTCATCTAAACCGATCCAATAATCCCTACCTACAGTCTTAACGCTAAATCCACTGTCATAGCTTATTATTGTTAAACCATATTCCCTTGCAACCACTTCGCTTACGGCGTCGGTGTAACTAAAGCCCTTGATGTAAATTCTTTCCTTGAAGAGTTCCAACGCTTTGTTCTCTATCTCTTCATCAGTTCTTATTATCTGCAGGATTTTTGAGTCTATGAAACCCTCTATGAACTTCTCAACAGGTAACTTCTTATATTTCAATAAGGTTAGAATTTCGTCCAAGATGTGGTTCGTTATGAACAGCCTTCCCCATTTACCCTCGACAGCGTGGACTATGATCGCCACTGAATCCATATGATGTACATCTCTTAAACTGTAAAATCCGAAGAATATTCCAGTATCAATCAGAGCTGCCATACAAATATTCATTCACATTCTTCGCATCAGTTTCTCCCACATCTTTTGCGTATCTAAGTGTTGAAAGAACTCTGTCTAAATCCCCCTTAAATCTTTCTACTTCTCTTTCAGCAATTTCAATTGCAAATCTCAACGTATCGGCTAAGTTCTTTCCGAGTTTCTTAGATAAAATTTCCAACCTCTTTTTATCTTCAGTAGATATCCTTATCGCCGTATACTTCATAATAACATTACTACATAACTACATGTAAATTTTTCCATCGTCAAGCGCTTAATTCATCGTCTTCATAACGGGTGAAGACATTTCAAACTCGTTGAATGGATTATAAGGTTAAAGTTCGGATATAACAATTTAGCTGGAAGACATACTTATACTTATCCAGCCAAGTGGCTTCCCATCAGCTGTAACCCTTCTTGTCTTTGGAAATATACCAGATAACTTCCCCGTTCTTGGATTTCGCCCGAGCCCAAGCTTTTTCCTAATATTTTCAAATTCTGGATGAGTTTCAAGCAGTAAACCGATAGTCTTCGAGTACCATCCGGTTCCCCAGCCAATCCTCAACAAGATTCCCCTAACTTTTATGAGCTCTTTAAGTATTGACTTTGTCCTTGAATCGTAATCATAGTTTAACTCATTCTTAATTAGCTCTAAACTGAACTCTTTTGTAATCCCTGCAATAGTATCGATATCTATAACTAAATCAGATTTTATGTATTTATCTTTAAGTACTTGCTTATCAACTTCAATCTCAATATCAGCCGTATCATTTTCATCTATACATTCAACACAAACACCTCTAACACTTGAACCAAGAATTTTAACCTCATAAACCTTAAGAGAATTAAACTCGGTTGAATCCGTTACTCTAATCGCCCTCATAAAATCCTTTTTTGGCTCTTTACCAAACACTTTCTTTTCAAGCTCATCGTCAGCGGTTTTAAGGACTTTAGAAGTAATTCTCCTCATTATAAGTTTTTTTAGATGATTTATTGCAAAATTCAGGAGAGATTTATCATTTTTTACCTTCTAGTATCTCATCCTTTTCAACTTCACCATATACGTACTCGTTCTCAACCTTGGCTTCGCAGAAGTATTGTTCTGCTATATCGCTAACTCTTATGGCTTTTCTTCCATGTCTGTATTCAACTCCTCTTTCCAGAATTTCCTTTATCAGTTCATTCCTATTTAAGAGGTTTTCAATCCATTTCATAATTTAATTTATTAATTGATCAATTCATACTTTAACTTTTTTTAATTTAAGACTAAGAATGTGTTAAATGCATGACTCAAAAAGGGAATTTCAACTAATATTAACCTAGCCTTAATTACAATATTAAAGTTCAGAAAGAAAGCAACTACATTATTCTTAAGTTGGTAAAATAAAAATAATTGAACAGAAGTGGAGAAAACCCTTTCAAGTCTCGGAGTGATTCTGGTATTCTGGTGTACAACATCTCTCCAAAGATGTATATAAGACGTATATCGTATATTATGTACAATACACAGGTATCCCAACATCTTTATTCACCCACTTATTAAATTCGCATTTATCGAATGAGGAAGCACAGAAATTATTCACTCGACCTGTAAAAGTGTCTCCGCCATTCTTTTATCTCGTCACCTTTCTAAGCGATTAAGATTAATATATTATTATTTTTTCAAATTACTAATCACATTACCAACCACCATCGCAACCCTTATTTTATCTTGATCAAAACTCATTATGCCGAGACCTAAGCAAGACAAGGCATTTCTACACCTCCACATCGATAAAAATGTCTTAGAGAACGCTAAGCAATTAATATCTAATCTATCACTTTTCGTGGGAAACGAGCTTAAGGAATACATTATTCTTGCAGAACAGAGGTTAAATGGACCGG
>CAYYFC010000070.1:0-3758 GCA_964471215.1 uncultured archaeon
CATCAAATATTGTAGCTAAATAAATGAAAGATCCCGGGATTAATGCAAAAGATAGAACAGCCATAACATTTGCAGAGGGTAAATATTCTTTACCATACAAAGATAAAACGATTTCCTTTGAGAAAGATGCAAGGATTAAGGCTGAAGGAAATGCAACTATTGCAACGTATCTATTTAATCGTTCTAATGATCTTTCAATATCCTTTAACGAAAGCTGGGTAAATGTTGGTAATAATACTCCAGCAAGAGATGACGCAAATCCTACAATTGCAAACACTATTATGTATGCTGCTCTATAGTAACCAACATGTACAACGTCTATCATGTATCCAATCATTAAGCAGTCAACGTAGGCAAAGACAACGCCCGAAAGGCTTGCAATTGTCATAAAACCTATGTAGGCATTTACCTTTGGTGAGATACGACCTGTAGATCCAAATATATATTCCTTATTGTTTTTTTTCATAAGTAAAAACAGCAGAAAAAATAAGGCGCTTATGTGGGCTAATGCAGTTCCCAAAATGGCACCACTTGACAAATAGAAAACAGCTAGAGGAATCACAAAAACCCATCTTGAAGACTCGTAAACTATCTGTCTTAAGAAGGAGTAATCAAATCTATGTAATCCACGGAAAAAAGAATTGACTAAGTTTGAGAACGATGCTCCTACTAAAATTAATCCAGCAATTTTAAGAGGCATTACAAGATTTTCGTTCTTAAAGATGTTAGCTAATTCACTTGAAATACCAACGAGAATCGCTGAGACAAACAATGTTATTAATCCTTTTAATTTAATAAAATATCTTAAATGTGACCTAATCCCTATTATATCTCCTTTACCAGCATAGTATGCGACGTATCTTGTAACAGCTCCATCTATACCAAGCGTAGATAAAGTAATTGCCATACTAACAATGCTTAGAGTAAGACTGTAAACTCCAAAATGTTCTGGCTTTAGTACCCTTGCGAGAATTATTGAGATAAGCAAACCTGAAACGTTACCTACTATCAATGCCCAAGTGTTGTAGATGAAATTTTTTGCGATCTTCTTTGCAATATCCACAACATCGATTGGGGAGCAAATTACATATAAATCATACCCAATTCTGTAGGAAAATGAAATGGGGTAATAAGACAGTATTGGTAACAGGAGCTGAGGGATTTATAGAGAGCCATTTGACCGAGCATTTAGTGGACTTAAATACGAATGTAAAGGCATTTGTCTGGTACAATTCAAGGAATGACTGGGGATTGCTTGAGTTACTTCCGAAGGAGAAGCTGTATCAGATTGATGTGAGTATGAGAGATATAAGGGATTTTGATGCAATTAGGAGGGTTATGAAAAATATAGATGTTGTTTTTCATCTTGCATCTTTAATAGCTACACAATATTCATACGTTCACACAAGAGAAGTAGTTTAGACAAATGTCTTAGGGACACTAAACGTCTTAATGGTAGCTAAGGAAAACGGAATGTGTTTGTTCATACTTCGACGTCTGAAGTTTAAGAAACTACAAGGTATGTTCCAATAGATGAAAATTATCTACCTATTCTGCATCTAAGATTGGAGCAGATAAATCTGTTGAAAGCTTTTATTGCTTCTTTGATTTACCAGTAACGATAATTCGCCCTTTTAACACTTATAGTCCAAGACAGTCTGCGAGAACGGTTATTCCAACGATAATTACCACTTTGAGATATCCATAGGTGATCTAGCGAAGAAGATAATATCGATCATAGGTAAGGACGTTAGAATAGTTATAGATCCGAGAAGGGTCAGACCGGAGAGGAGTGAAGTCGAGAGGTTGAGGTGTGATAACACAAAGGCCAAGAGGTTGCTCGGATGGGAGCCAAAGATAACCCTTGATGAGGGACTTAAGAGGACAATTGAATGGATAAAGGAGAAGATCATAAGAGACATTGTCGGAATAGACATATCAGAGAGGGCTGAAATTTGCAAGAATTGATCATCTAGATGAGGACGATTAAGATGAGGGCGGAGGATCTGAAACTCGGTTATAAGGGTTTCGATCTTGCAAATAAGCACTAGAACTCTTCAGCATATTACGAAGGAAAAACATAGAAAGAGCTGTTAAAAATCTTTGCAACTCATGCAAAATGGTTTACATAAATGAGTTGACGGATAGCGACGGGGGTATCGGAGAGAGCAGTTATAGATAAACACGATTACGAGAGGTGTTCGAGAAGTACGGTTTTAAACTGATCGAAAAGGGGCGTATTAACAATCAAACGTGGATGCTGTTCGCAGACATGTCAACCGTATAAAAACCTTTCAATTGCTTCGCATACTAATTCCACGTCCCTTCTGGTCATTAAGGGATGTAACGGTAATGTGACCTCATGTCTTCCAACGTACTCCGTTTTTGGTAACATACCCTCCCTAAATCCAAATTCTCTTCTGTAATAAGTAAAGAGATGAACCGGAGGATAATGTATACTAGTCTGGATTCCCTCCTCCCTTAGCCTTTGCATGAATTCGATCCTATCTATTTCCTCAGAGAGAATTATAGGAAATATGTGATAAGATGGTTTTCCGCGGAACCTTTTAAACGGTATCGATAGACCCTCGATTCCTCTTAGCCTTTTTTTATATTCAGAAAATACTTTCTCCCTCTTCCTGTTGTTTCTATCAAGCTTCTTTAATTGAACTATTCCCATAGCAGATGAAATCTCGTTCAACCTGTAATTATATCCCAGATCCACCACGTCATACGTATATGCGTGTCCTCTGTATCTATCCCAAGTAAGGGAGGTCATTCCGTGAGATCTTAGAATTCTTATCCTTTCTGCTATCCTGTCATCATCTGTTACAACCATTCCACCTTCACCTGTTACGAGATTCTTATTTGCAAAAAAGCTAAAACAACCGACATCTCCGATTGTACCACATTTTTTACCCATATATTCCGCACCAATGGCATGCGCAGAATCCTCTATAACCCTTAACCCATAATCCTCCGCTATCTCCATTATTGCCCTCATATCGCACGGATATCCGGCATAGTGAACGACTATTATTGCCTTCGTTTTATCCGTTATCTTCTCCTGAATTTCATCCGGAGATACGTTTAGGTCATCCAGAGATGTTATATCTGCGAACACAGGTTTTGCGTTACAGTAAAGAACTGCATTAGCAGTTGCCACAAACGTTAAGGATGGAACTATAACCTCATCCCCCCGTTTGATATCCAATGCCCTCAATGCGAGATGTAAAGCAGCGGTTCCGCTTGAAACACCGAATGCATGTTTTACACCGAGATAATTTGAAAACTCCTTTTCAAACCTCTGAGTGACTGGGCCCATTGAAATCCATTTGGATTTTAAAACCTCGACGACGGCATTTATCTCCTCTTCATCCAGATCTGTGTCCGAAAGCATTACCTTCCACTTCATCTTTTCACCTTGAAGAGTTCATCGTATATCTCATCTATTTCCGCATTAGCCCTCTCGTAGTCCTCTGGTCTTCCTATGTCAAGCCAGTAACCGTCGTAAACATAACCCTTAACTTTTTCTCCCGCAGAAATCAATTTTTTAACTAATTCTGGGAAATCGAACTTCTTTCCCTCTGGTATGTAATCCAAAACCCTGGGTTCAAAAACGTAGACGCCCATGCTAACGAGATACTTCAGAGTTGGTTTCTCTATGTAATCGGCTATGTACGAATTCTCATCTAGCTTTACAACTCCGAAGTCTATGTAAACATCCCTTCTGTTTAAAGCGATTGTAGCTATTGCCC
>CAYYFC010000071.1:0-3722 GCA_964471215.1 uncultured archaeon
AAGGATTGGATTGCAATATATTAACGAGAGTAATGTAACCGCTGTAAGCTCAAAACCCTCACATTTTAAGGATTAAACACGGACTAAGGACAATTCATACAACGTATTTTGAAATAAGGAGAAGAATCCAAAAGTTGTCTAGGTATAAACCGATAAAATCTAAAAGACTTATGGAAAAGTATTCTGGAAGAGAGAAAAGAAAATCTCATGATTTGTGTCATAAAATAGCTAAGATAATCGTGGATTTTGCTAAAGAGCATAATCTTGGAATAATAATGGAAGATTTGAATGGAATTCGAAAGAAAGTAAATAAAGGTAGAAACCTTAATCGTAGATTACATTCGTGGAACTTCAGAAAGTTACAGTTTTTCATAGAATACAAAGCTAAGCTTAACGGAATTCCTGTCATTTACGTTAAACCAAATAAGACCTCTAGCCTCTGCCCAAGATGTGGTGGAAAATTAGCACCGAATGGACAGAGGTTGTTAAAGTGTAAATGCGGTTATGAAAACGATAGAGATGTTATAGCTTGTTTGATCAGGAGTCCCCGTCCCCCCTGAATGCCTCTCTATGAAAATTAGAGAGAGGAAATCCTCAAAGTGGTTAAATGTTACTGTTTACCCCTTAAACCGCCTTGAGGAGAGAACAGTTTAAACGTCAAGAAGTTGTCATATTCCTTTAACAAAGCAAACACAACACTTAACTATTCTCTCATATATGAGAAGATGAGAGGTGAGAGAATGGAAGTTGTGAAAATGGGAAAAAGGGGAGATATAGTTATTCCAAAGGAGGTAAGGAAGAAGTATGGACTTAAGCCAGGAGATTTGTTCGCATTGATAGATGTTGATGGAGTCCTAACACTGTATAAGGTAAAGAGTGAAGGAGAACTGCTAACAGAGCTAAAACATTTGGGAGTGCTTTTAGAAAAAGCAGGATACAAAAAGAAAGAAGACGTACTCAAGTTGGTTGACGAAGTAAAGGAGGAATTGTGTGAAGGTTCTCCTTGATACAAACGTTTACATTGTTGCAGCGTTGGATTTGGCAAAGAACGTTGAATCGGTAGAAGTTAAGATAATCAAAGCTGCAATTAATCAAAAGTTTAGAGTGGTTATAACAAAGGAATTGCAAGAGCAGATAATTCGGGTTGCTAAAAGAGTTGGTGACAAAGATTGGTCTTCGCGATTAATTGCATTGATATGGGCTGAAGTTAAGCCCATATTTATTCCTCAAACGTATTACAAAGACTTGATGAAAATGTACGAAAATAAGGTTCCAAGAAAGGATTTGGCCATATTCACAGCTGCTTTGGCAGGTAATGTTGATTATTTAGTCTCAGAAAATAGAGAATTTATTAAGAGGGCTGCAAAGGCTCAAAACATCTTTAAGTGCTTAACTCCTGAAGAATTCGTAAAAGAATTGAAATTATAGTCTCCTTCTCGTTCCGCTGAAGAATTAATACATGACTTAGCGGGTTTAAGCTCTCCCCGCATTGAAGTGCGAGGATTCTAGCGGGAATGTTTGTGCATATTCTTATAGGATATGCATGTGGCCTGTCAAAGCCCCGTTATCCTATCCCTTACGGAATTCGGTGTTATAAAGGCTTGTTTTACCCTTCCCATTCGATAAATCAGAGAGAGTCTTTATAAGACTAATGCTCACACCTCTCCCCTCCTCCCCTAATTCATCCACACATTGAATTGCAAGGCTTTCTTAGCGACATTTTGTAATTTTTTTCTCCTCATAAATCCGTTGCATCTGCGGGATGAAAGATGATGTGAGCTAAAGGAGGGCGGAGTTTCTCCCGTTCTAACTGCCTTTACGGCTAAGGCTTCATGCGGAAGTTAAGGGCTTGCTCCTGAAGCCCATCGGACTCATTATCCGATTGGCTAAACGCTACTCAACTCTTTCCCGCAGAGGGACATCATCGGAAACTTCCTTTTTAGTTCAATATTTAAAAATACCTCTAACATCCTCCTCGCTTATCCCAGCTTTGAAATGCAAGGTTTTGCAAGCTATATAAAAAAGCTTAATAATGACTTATTTGTCTAATCGGTTGTATGAGATTCAGGAGGATAACGCTGGCGGTCATAGTACTTTCTCTTATAATCCTTTTAAGCGCTTATTACTACACGAACCACGAGATGCACGAGGAATATCCCGACAACGAGGACGTTGTTGAGGGATTTAAAAACGGAGTAGTATCCGTGCACGGATTTGTAATAAACAGGACGGATGGAGGATTTTACATCCTGATAGAGTACAGGGGTAAAGAAAGGGTTATAGAGGTTATGTCTGATCTTGACGTTGGTAGGGACGACAGGGTGGAAGTGCTTGGATATCTGAAGGACGACAGGATATTTCCGGAGAAGATAATAGTTTACAGGAAGTGGTCGTATTATTCAATATTCATACGATCGGCAATAGCAATCCCTATAGTTCTTTACTTCTTCTTCAAGTACTGGAGGTTCGATTTCGGCGAGATGATGTTCAGGAGAAGAAATTTATAGATTTAGGAAGTTGACTATGATTTCCCTGTTCAAAACCTCGGGATGAAATGAAACTCCGTAGAAATCCCTTTTTTTTACCTTGAAAATGCAAATCTCATCGTTCTGAACGGCAATGACTTCCAGATTTCTCTTCACACTTTTAAGAGCATAAGCGTGAAGGAAATAAGCTCTAATCTCACCCTTTTTTACAATTGGACAGTCCTTCAAAATTCTGACACTGTAAACACCTATCTTTTTTATCCTTTCAAGCTCGTTTGAATAAATCCTAGCGATTATCTGATATCCCGCACATATGCCCAGCACTCCCCCTTCGAACTCAGTCAGATCTCGGAATGAATCAATGCTATTAAGATATGCGAAATCCCTGATTGCAGTTCCACATATTATAACCTTTGAATAATCCTTGAAGTCGATTTTTTCGTAATACCTCCTTATATCGTAATTGTATCCGCATTCACGGACGATTTCAGCTATTGGCCTGACGAACTCCTCCTCGCTCATGACATGACTGCAGGTGGAAACTATCAGTATCATTTCTCAACGAGAACAGCTTTTTTCACTATCAGCGTTGCGTCGTAATTCCTTCCGATTACATTGAATTTGACTATCTTCAGTTTCTTTTTAAACAGTGGCATGTCTAACACAAGCGTCTCGTACTCTCCTCCCTCACCGGAGGGGTTCAGATATTTCCTTACATCTCCTAACATCTTAACGGTATCCTTTGTCAGTCTTTTGCCGAGTACGGATCTATCGAGCGGATATCCTGCGACCCTCGTGAAAACTATTTCAAATCCCAGGTCAAGAGCCTCTTTAAGTAGAGATATCTCTTCTCTAAGCCATAGGGGATTGAAACACCAGAGATCAAGTTCATCGCATATCCTCTGAAATCTTGTTGCCTGATATGTCGATTTTATAGCACCTGTCACGACCCCCTCTATCCCGTAAAAGTCTATCGCATTTTTCAACGCTTTTCTAAGAGCTTTCAAACTGCTTGTCTCATCATCGGAACACCTTTCTGAAACTAGGGGCAATCCGAGGGATTCAGCTTGAAGTCTTACGATTTCCGTGTTCGGATAGTGAAATAAGCAGCTCTCTTCAGATCTTGGACTTATAGTTACGAGGCATGCCACGTCGAATACATCGTGTGCCTTTAGCAGTGCTAAGTTTGAATCCTTTCCTCCCGAATAGAGAACGCATACCCTCATGTGTTTCACA
>CAYYFC010000072.1:0-3564 GCA_964471215.1 uncultured archaeon
CAGGGTCTTAAGCCCTGCGCCTTTTCCTGGCTCGGCAACCCCCGCGGTAATCTATGACATACCGCAATATCATATTATCGACAAGAGTTTATGAAGTTTATGGTAAGCTCGTCTTCGGGGTTAAAAACAGGAAATCTCCCCTTACATCAATTCATCCCGGATTTGCGGTTATTCGGGACTATGAGGGAAAATTAGACTGCCGAATCCTTTAAAAATTATGACGTCATTGCTCACACGTTACACCTTCTATCCACTTAAGAACGGAGTCTATCCTCTCACCTGCAGTCCCCAGATAGTTCTCTGGTTTTAAAAGCACCTCAAGCTCCTCCTTTTTAAAGAACATCATAACCCTTTCATCCCTGAGAAGCTCGTCTAGCAGCCCAGTTCCCCTGCTGTGAGCCCTCATAGATATCTCCCTTATAACTTCATGGGCCTCCTGCCTACTCATACCCCTTCTAGTCAGTTCAAGCATAACAGCCTCGCTAAGGTTTAGACCTTTCAGATTCTCAAGATTCTTCCTTATTCTTTCTGGATTAAGCCTGAGCCTCTTGACAACCCTTATCATCCTGCTTAATGCGTGATCGACGAGA
The DNA here is from genome assembly GCA_964471215.1 of uncultured archaeon. GTDB lineage: Archaea > Halobacteriota > Archaeoglobi > Archaeoglobales > Archaeoglobaceae > Archaeoglobus_B. The sequence goes on from CAYYFC010000072.1 coordinate 591, forward strand.
ACCGTAGCCTCAACGAGTATTATCCTCTCGGCAGACGAATTAGTGAGATCCCTTTCTTCCCATAGTATCGAGCTCTGATGCATCGGTTCCACAAACCCCCTGATAACCCTGGAAATTCCGCATATGTTCTCGCAGTCTATCGGATTCCTCTTGTGAGGCATAGTCGAACTTCCGACCTGTTTCTTCCCGAACTCCTCCATTAGCTCACCAACCTCTCCCCTCTGAAGTATCCTGAAGTTCGTAGCTATCTTTTCAAGAGTTGTCGCGAGATTTGAAAGAAACTCAATATATTCACAGTATACGTCTCTTGGTATTATCTGGGTCGATATTATCGCAGGCTTAAGTCCCAGAAGATCCATAACGCATCTCTCTATCTCAATTCCCTCCTCACCGAATCCAGCCTGTGTTCCAACTGCACCGCTCATCTTTCCCACTAGCACCCTTTCCTTAATCTCCCTAAGCCTTATAAGATGCCTCGCCATCTCAGAAGCCCATACTGCAAATCTGAATCCGTAAGTCACGGGTAAAGCTGGCTGACCGTGAGTTCTTCCAAGGCAAACAACATCCCTGTACTCCCTTGCCTTTTCGCAGAGAAGCCTTATAAGCTCCCTTATCTTCAGCTCCAGTATCTTAAGAGAATCCCTTATCTGGGTTGCAACGGCGGTATCTGTTATATCGTTTGAAGTTGCGCCGAAGTGAACCCATCTCGCCACATCTTCATCAACGACTTCCGAAATTGCCTTTACAAGAGCCATTATATCGTGTCTAATCTCCTCCTCTATCTCCTTAACCCTTTCAGGTGTTATCTCGAGAGCCCTTTCCTGCGCCTCCTTAACCCTTTCCTCATCTATGTAACCCCTTCTGGCAAGGGCTCTGAGAAGTGCCATTTCGACCCATATCATCCTCTTTATCCTGCTCTCCTCGCTCCATATCCTCTTCATCTCCTCGGTACCGTACCTGTAATCTATGGGATGAACTATCATAACATCGATAAATAAAAAATGATTTAAAATCTTATTCTCTGATCCTTCTTCGCAATCTCCCTCACGCAGAACCATTTGTTCTTTATTTTCTTAAGATAAGGACATCTACCCTCGTAGCCCAGAATGCATAACTTGCAATCTTCTGGATAAACTCTCTTTACACCGTATTTCTCGGCCAGGAGGTCTATGAACATAATCACCACAAAGAGTTCGATCAAAACTGCTTTTAAACTTTTTTAAATAATAGATATCATGCTCAAAAGGGAGAAGAGACTCGAAAAGAGGATTGCAAGGGAAAGGATAAAGATTCTGTTCGATCTAATGCAGAGGGTGAAGGGAGAGGATTACGAGCTTGCAAGGAGATACGTTGAGCTTGCGAGGAGGATAGCTATGAGGTACAGGATAAGGTTGGGTAAGCTAAAGATGCTCTACTGCAAGAAATGCCTTTACCCCTACAAATCCGGGAGGTTCAGGGTTAGGATTCAGAAGTCAAGGGTCATAATAACTTGCCTTAACTGCGGATACGTCAGGAGAATTCCTATAAGACCAAAAAATATAAGAGACGGAATAAAAAATGGAAAGGTTAAAATATGATTTGAGAAGCCTTTAAGAAAGCATCAGAGGGTGTATGTGGATGTTAGATGTCGTTAAGGAAAAGGCCCTTGCCCTTGCTGAGGCAATAGTTGAGCTTGAAGAGTACAGAGAATTCATAGAAATGGAGAAAAAGCTGAAGGAGGATGAAGTCGCTCAGAAACTCCTTGCAGAGTTCCACAGAAAGCAGCAGGATTTCGTAAGCAAGCAGATGTCAGGCGAATTCGATCAAGACCTTCTTAACGAGCTCAGCGAGATACAGTCGAAGCTCAGCGTCAGGGAAAGCGTTGTCAACTTCCTTGATGCTTACAACAGACTTCTCAGCATACTGAGCGAGGTTTTCGAGGTTATAAGCGAGAGGATAAACATAGATCTTGCGGAGATATACAGGAGATATTAAAATCGTAGAGTTCCAGATCTGTGCCAAAAGGTTTTAAATTATACGTCGATTTCATAGACTATGACAAAGCTGAGGGTAGCAGACTATATGACAAGAAATGTCATAACTCTCTCCCCCGAAGACACTGTTGAGGATGCAATAGAGCTCATCAAGAAGACAGGTCATGACGGTTTTCCTGTCGTTGACAATAGGGGAAAACTCGTAGGATACGTTTCATCCATAGATCTACTCAGAAGGGATCCGAAGACAAGGATAAGGGATGTTATGGTGAGGGAGCTTTACGTTGCAAGGGACTTCATGGACCTTAGGGATGCTGCTAGGATAATGTTCAGAACTGGCCATTCCAAGCTCCCCGTGGTCGATGACGATGGGAGATTGATAGGGATAATATCGAATGCAGATGTAATAAGGAGTCAGATAGAGAGGGCGACGCCTGAAAAAGTTGAAAAGCTTAAGAGAACTCTTGAAAGGATACACGGGATAAGAATAGACGTAGAGAGGAGAAGGATAAGGGTTGACGAGCTGATACCAACTCAGACGAGGATATATGCTGATGAGCTTAAGGGGAGGATACACGAGCTAAAAAAGGGTCTTGCCGAGCCCATAGTTGTTATAGAGAAGAAGAACAGGTATTACCTTATAGACGGGCATCACAGGGCAATTGCATCTCTGAAAATAGGAAAGGACATGCTAGATGCATACGTTCTGAAGATATCCGATGACGTCGAGCTGGGAATAGAGAGGCTTGTGAGGAGGAGGGATATAAGATCTCTTAGAGATGTTGAGATAATCGAGGAAGGTCATCCTCTCATCGAGATAACCCTGAAAAAGGTCGAATAGCCTTTTGCAAATTGATATAAGATATTAGCTTGGAAAAAACTCAATCTTATACCATCAAGAATGCCTGTTTTCATGCAATCGGATCTCATTAACCTCTTAAATTCTTAACGAAATCTTTAAGAATACTCTCAAGATCTTTTTGGGTAAGCAACAGTTTCCA
>CAYYFC010000073.1:0-3214 GCA_964471215.1 uncultured archaeon
TCTTCCCCTTCAGGCGCTCCCTCCGCCTTCGCATTTCGGCGCGTACCAGGGAGTCGAGGGTTTCTTCGGACGCGATGCGGGCCACTGCTTGGGGGGAGCGGTTTGTGCACGAGGGCTGCGAACTCGGGCGGGTTGATTTTCCGCGGTAGCCCGGTCGGCACGAGGAGGCGGAGTGCGGTTTTAAAGGAGAGGGGTTTGCGGAGCAGGAGGAGCGCGTTGCGTCCATGCGGGACGTTTATATGCTGTTGCCCACAACAGTAGTACTGGGCGCGGCCGGGCATCACGCGTTCCCTCCTGCCAGTTGGTTCGCGGTATTATGGTGCCGGCCGCGCCCTTCTACTTTTTCGCGCACTTGTCATAGGCAATTGTTAGCTTGACAAAAGATAACCTTTTGGTGGGCTCCGAATGGCCAAACTCTCTTGGATCCTGACGAGGGTTGTTGTCTCTAGCAGATTCGTGCCGTCCGCTACGGTGGTGCGAATGGTAGAATAAACTATAAATGTCGATTCCTTAGAAAATTTCAGAAGTACTATTCAAAAGTTGTTTTTTAAAAACGCAAATGGCTTCATGGTTTAATGAGCGAACGAAACCAAAAACGAAAATTATCAATACAGGATAGGTGTCAGGTAATGATCGATATGAGATCTGCAATGTGGGGATACGGGTTTGGACGTATGAAGGCTAAGAGAAAGGCGATGGGGAAGATAAGGGCTCTTGCCATAGAATCTGTTTCCATAAAGGATGATAAGGTTATAGTTCGCATTAGGAACGTTGGAAGTGAATGTGATTTTGATTTCTTTGGCGTTTACTTGTACGAACGTTACACTAAGCCTAAGGAGAAGAGGTTGCTATTTGGCATAATAAAGATAGTAAAAGAAGAAGAGTGTCTAGCTGGCTACGTTACGAATGACTGGATACCAATAAACGATTTCAGAGAAATAGAACTGGAGCCAAAAAGCAAGTTGACTCCAAATAGAACGTATAAGATTGTTGTAGACTGGGGCGACGGGGCTGTTGCTTATAATTTCACTATTGACAGTAACGGCAATATTGTTCCTATTTAGTCCTATTTAGTGCTTCTGGAACTTTCTAAGGAATAGACATTCCCCATTCAATTTCTTACTTCCGCTATCTCCATTCATTTGGCGAAACACAGCACAGCGGTGCAACACTAAGCAATATCATATAAAAATAATATACCAAGCCGAGAACCTGCCCCTAATGACCGCAGGAACAAGTAGCAAAACCATTTAAGCGCGACACTACACTGGTAAGCACAATCAACGTTTATTTGATCCTCCCCCCTCACAACCTACGGAACCATGTGCGGACTGCTGTCACTTGGCCCCTCAGAGTCCTCTTATGCCCGTCCTCCTCCTGCGGCGATCGCAAACGGAATCGACTCTTTGCAGTTATGCTAGTGTCTCGTACTGTTAAGCGCTGGCGAGCAGCCGCATAAACTATTCGCATTCTTCAGAGATTTTTCATAATTTTGTTGGAAGGAGAAATCTTGCCTCATGTAGAGTGAATTGTGAGAAAAGTCAGAAATGCAAAAATACCGCTTTGAGATTTGTAAAACAACCCTGTCTTTTGCAAAAATTGTGAAACGGTCTCGCTGTCTTCGAGAAAAAAGTTTCAGAAATACCATAAAGGGGAAGAAAATTTAAAAAGAAGAAAGCAGTACTTGATTTTCGGCAAGTTACAATAGCTAGAATTGAGAGGGGTTAACAGTTCATGAATAGGCTTTATAAATTTAGTACAGGCCTTTTTGTTTTTATAATTGGTTTAGGCGCCCTATTCCTTTATTACTATGATCCGTGGACAGTGTATGACGTGTTTCTTGGATATGGAGAAATATTGTTCATTCTGAGTGTTCTTACTATAACGGGTTGTTTGGTATTTCCCCTTCTTAAAATAATGTCGCGAATTTTAAGAAGATTTGTCTCTTTAGAGGAAAAACTCGAGCCGCTACGATCCATAAAGCGCCGAGTTGTGGAATCCCGGATCTTCGCTCCATTTAATATCTTGCTATATCTGGGTATAGCATTTATCTTCCTATATCAGGCTACTGGCTGGATTTCCTTGGTAGTATTTCTTTACATTGGAATTTTCCTAATTACAGTTTTCTTACTTCGCCTACTCTGGGTAATCCGAGCATGGGAACTAGATAAGGTATCTCTACGGAGAATTAAGTTGGATAAAAGATACATTACTGCCCTCGTATTGATAATTCTGATATATTTTTCCGTTGTCGTATCAATTAATCTAATTCCTGTCAGCAAAGGCAAAGCATATCTTAAATCCACCTTCAGTTACGATGATTATGAAATTGTCATAACCGAAGAAACGTTAGTACTGAAAGACTCTTCTCGGAATAAAACTCTTCTTGCCTTTAATTTAAACGATTTTCTTGAGGCGGAAATCGCCCAAAAGAGGGTTATCATGAATAAAGGTTCATTTTTAATTACAAAATCGGAAGTTTTCAAATACGACATTGTGATGGTTGAAAACGCGTCTTTAAGCGGAAACGAGTTCAAACTCTCAGGAACATTACTAGGAAGTAGGCCAAGTCTAATTTTTCCATTCAAAGATATACGGTCGGTGAAGTTCGATTTTAAATTGATTTTTGAAGAAAAAGGAAGAGTTTCAATCATAATAAACGTAAGTCCGAGCAATTTGATTGATATATTAAGATTCAAAATTAGATCAAATGCTAGTGAGAAAATTTTCGGTCTAGGAGTTCAATACAGCAAGATCAATATGAAAGGATCAAGGGTTCCAATCTGGGTTCAAGAACAGGGTATCGGGAGGGGAAAGCTTCCCGATACCGTGCTTCTCAATGCAATTTCTTTCCTTTCTGGAGGATCTTGGTGGACAACCTACACACCCTTGCCGTTCTTCTTTACTAATTACTATAGGGCATTGTTAGTGGAGAACCCAGAGTACTCGGTATTTGACTTCACAAAGAAAGATAGTATTCAAGTAGAGGTATGGAGCAACTGCATCTCAGCTGTACTTTTCTTCGGAGAAAACTATACCGATCTAATATCCCTCTATACGGACTATATGGGCAGAATGAGGAAATTACCATCGTGGGTGAATAATGGGGCCATCGTTAGGGTCGGCGGAGGGTCGGATAAGGTTAGAGCCGTTGTCAGAAAACTTCTCGAAGAAGGCGTGCCGCTGGCAGGCGTATGGATAGAGGATTGGGGAG
>CAYYFC010000073.1:3224-3528 GCA_964471215.1 uncultured archaeon
AAGGGTGATTATTTATTTTAACCCTTATCTAGCAAAAGCGCACCGAAACGAAAATTTAAGCAGAAATTTATTTGAAGAAGCATTAACTAGGGGATATTTCGTCAAAAAGGCAAATGGTGAACCATATATACTTGATCTCGGACTTTATCAAGGGGGAATAATCGACCTAACAAACCCAGAAGCAAGAAAATGGTACAAAGAACTGATAAAGAAGCAGATAGAGATCGGCGTATCGGGATGGATGGCTGATTTCGGAGAATACCTCCCAGTAGACTCCCTGCTATATAACGGATCCACGGGATGG
>CAYYFC010000074.1:0-3422 GCA_964471215.1 uncultured archaeon
GTGTTGTTTAAATGTTACTCCGCCCTGAAGGGCGAAGCTTGGATCGATTTTGTCAAATATATATTCATGACATAACTTAAAAATAGAAAGAGATATATTTTCACAATCAAATTACATACATGGGCGCTGATATAGCATTTGGATGTGTACTTGCACTTTATATAATAGCATGGATAGCACTTGTTTTAACTAGACACTAATTACATTTTTTCCAATGCCTCAATTCCAAGCAAATCCAATCCATTTCTCAAAACAATTCTTACTGCATCAACTATAGCCAGCCTATGCATTCTAATTTCGGCTTCAGCATCTAATACTCTGTGCTCTCTGTAAAATTCATTAAACTTGTTAGCTACGTTTAGAATATAATCCACGAATATATTTGGTTTTAATTCACTGATAACCTTCTGTATGTAGTAAGAAAACTTCGAAAGAAGAACTATTAGATCCCTTTCAGTTTTTGTACAGAGTTCAGATCTAAAATCTAAATCGGGCATTCCAGTTTTCACAGCTTTTCTGAGAATTGAACAGCATCTTGCATGAGCATACTGAACATAACTCGCTGTCTGTCTTTCAAAATCCAATGCTTTCTTCCAATCAAATACAATTGGTTTCTCCGGTGCGACCTTTACGAAATCGAATCTCAATGCACCTATTGCAACAGCCCTTGCTATTTCATCTTTTTCCTTTTCACTTAAATCCCTTTTTTCAACTATTTTCCTGGCCTCATCGTAAACCCTTTCTATTAATTCATCCGCCGATATGAACTTCCCCTTTCTGGTACTCATAGATCCCTCCGGTAAAGATACGAACTCGAAGAAAACTATTTCAGGCGGTTTTAAGCCTATAAACGATAGTAGATCCTGAAGCTGTCTTCCTATGAGCTTGTGATCCGATCCGAATACATTTATGAATCTCTCGTATCTTTCGTTCTTCCAGAGATGATAAGCCAGATCTCTCGTAACGTACAATGTTGTTCCGTTTTCCCTCCTTAAGATTACAGGCTTTTCATATCCTTCCAACTTAACGTACCAGAAAGAGTCTTTTCTTAGAATATTCATTTCTTCGAGGATCCTGAAAATCCTGTCTACATATCCATTCCTTACGAACTCAGATTCCCAAATGAATTCGTCGTGCTTGACATTTAGCTTATCCAATGTCTCCCTTATACCGTCAAGAGCTCTTCTTACGACTTCTTCGAAAACCTCGACGATTTCCCTTTCTCCCCTCTCATATCTGATCATGAGCTCGTCAACCTCCTTTTCGAGTTCGGGATTTTCCTCAAGCAATCTGTTGGCCTTTATATACGCCTCAACAACAGCATGATCAGATTTCTTATTTTCATCCAATCCGAACCTCATGCGCCCGAGAACCGCTAGTGCTATCTGTCTCCCCATGTCGTTAACGTAGTACTGAGTCTTAACTTTTATGCCTGCCTTTCTGAAAATCCTCGCAAGAGTGTCACCTATTATCGAATTCCTTATATGACCTATGTGAAGCGGTCCATCGGGATTTGCAGATGTGTGCTCTATTAAAACAGATCCCCCAAGCTTGAGAGATCCATAGTTTTCATCTGCATCGAGTATCAAATTTACAGTGTCTTCCAGGAACTCCTCGCTTACAAAGAAATTTATATAACCGTTCACGACTTCTACCTTTCCTATGTAATCTCTCGGTTCTATTCCTTCTACGATCTCCATGGCGACTTCATCAGGTCTCCTTCCCTGCTCTTTTGCAATCTTAAATGCATACGTACATGCCAAATCCGCGTGATCGCTCTCCTTTATATACCTCTCATCAACACCGTACCTCTTAAGAGACTTCAACACGTCCCTTCTAAATCTTAGGAACATCAATAAAATTGTCATGTAATGCTATATATTACCTTCAGAGACGGCGCAATTTTATCTGCATATTAATTATTAATTAAAAAATATATAAATCTATTCAAGTTATATGTATTTAAAATATAAATACGATTAAAAATACTTTTAAACTTTAGAAGAAATTAATGCAGTTATGGAGCTCAAGGGGATGGCCGAATGTCTTCTTGAGCTTTGTGACAGATTCAAGGATGAGTACGTTTACTCGTCGGAGAAATTTGTGGAGATAGATCCCAAAGGGAAGATACTTGTAATAGGAGATATACACGCTGATTTCAGATCCTTAAAGCTCATATACAGTTCTGAAAAGGATAAGCTCAGACTGGATAAAAACGATAAGATAATACATTTGGGAGATTATGCGGACAGGGGAAACGAGCCTCATCTGGTTTACACAACGATACTGTCAATGGCATTGCAGTACGGTGAAAACTTCTTGCTGCTAAAGGGAAATCACGATCACACCATAGGAGTAGATCTAACGCCAGCAGTTCATCCATTTGATCTGGATGTAAAGCTTCAGGCCGTGTTCGGTGTTGATAAGGGTATGGAGGTGTGCAGGGAGATAATGAGGAAGGTGTGGCCGAATTTGCCATACTCGGCTATCGTTGAGGGAAAGTACTGGTTCGTGCACGGTGGAGTACCCGTAAGGGGCAGGTATGAGGGAACGGATGTGAAGAGAAGTGAAATAGAAAATCCGAGCGATGATATATTGTGGGAGATGCTTTGGAACGACCCTATAGAGAGCAGGGAAAACGGTTTGAACATGAGGGGAGAAAACATCTACACATTCGGCTGGCTTGCAACGAGAAACGTTCTTGACGAGTTGGGAGTTAGGGTAATAATTAGATCTCACGAACCCTATAAGGTTCTTAAGGTAGAGCAAAACGGAATGGTGTTGACGGTCGGAAGCTGTCCGAATGCATACAGGATGAGTAAGGGATCATACCTGATGATTGACCTTGAAAGAGATGTTAGGAATGCAAACGAGCTGATAAACTTTGCAAAGGTATTTGAAATATGAGTTTACGCAAAAATATGAGATCTCCAGGGATTGCCAAATCTTTCTTCATAGGCTATTTCACTCAGACTCCTTCTTGTTGAAGTCCTCTTCTTCCTAACAGGATAACCGACAGCTATAACGGCCATTAGTTCTAGATAATCCGGTGCGTTTAGTATTCTACTAACCTCTTCTTTTCTCCTCAATATTTCTCCAATCCAGCAGCTACCAAGACCAAGAGAATGTGCTGCAAGTAGCATGTTTTGTATGCATGCACCTATAGCCTGCACGTCCTTTGTTCTGTCAACCATTTCGGATTTATCCAGAAATACAGCTATTAAAAGCGATGCATCCGCAATAAAGCTGTAAATCGTACAGCTAGCTATTCTTTTAATCGTATCCCTGTTCTCAACAACAATAAATTTCCACGGCTGCCTGTTCTTTGCTGAAGGAGCCCATCTTCCGGCTTCCAGAATCTTCTCTATTTTTTCCCTTTCAACCCTCCTGCGTTCGAACTCCCTGACACTTCTTCTCGTTCT
>CAYYFC010000075.1:0-3223 GCA_964471215.1 uncultured archaeon
CCGCTCAGATGAGGCCGAGGGGAGGCTGAGGGCGAGGCGTAGGAGGGGAAGCGGGGTAACGGCACACTGTCAGTCCGGACTTAAGGCTGAAGGATTGGCAGGCGATGAAGCCTTGCTAAGGCTAACGGGGGATCCCTGGTACCCCTCGCTCCCCATGGGGAGTGTGAAAGCCAACCTAGCAGGTCGGATATTAAGATCTGTTAGGTTGGCTTGACCAGGTCACCTACCGTATCTTCCCATTATCTCTCCATACTGAATTATATGTCCCTCAATTGTCTTCAAAAGCTCATCCTTTGTATATTCCCGGTCTTCGAGTACTGTATCTAGCACGTAAACCTTGAAGTAATATCGGTGAACACCGCTGGGAGGACATGGGCCTCCATATCCGTAAAATCCGAAGTCGTTTCTTGCCTGCCTGGCGCTGAACGGTTTATCTATCTTCTTACCCTTCGGAATTCCTTCGGGTATCTTATCGACGGGCGGTATGTTGTATATTATCCAGTGGGTGAATACGCCAATGGGTGCATCTGGATCTTCAACAATTATCGCTATGCTCTTTGCATCCTTCGAAATTCCAACGAATTCCAGCGGTGGGGAAATGTCCTCTCCATCGCACGTATACTTCTTCGGTATCGTTCCGCCCTCCTCAAACACGGATTTAACCTCTATCTTTTCCACCTCAACCACCTCCTTCTGAATGCAGCACAGAAATAGAATGCATATCAGTACGGGTATTAGCCTCTTCATCACAACAATTAAAACCCAAACATTGATTAATGTTTTTATGTTTATAGAGAGAAAAACAAAGGACTTCATAAACATAGATCCTCTGCAAACAGGCGGAATACTGACAGATGATGCCAGAAAGATGTTGCTGGAATGGGGAAATGGTTACAGTATCTGCGATTTCTGTTCAGGTGATCTTCACGAGTTAAGAAATCCACCAATATCCGATTTTATTCAGGAGTTAAGTGACTTCATAAACTGCGATACTATAAGGATCACGCACGGTGCTAGGGAAGGGAAGTTCATAGTCATGCACTCCCTTTCAAAGAAGAACGGATGGATAATCGTCGATTCGAACGCACATTACACGACATACGTATCAGCCGAAAGAGCTGGATTAAAAGTTGCAGAAGTTCCTAACAGCGGTTATCCCGAGTTCAGAGTATTGGAGGAAAAGTTTGCAGAGGTTATAGAGGATACTAGAAAAAAAGGTGAGATTTTGCTATCCGTACTGACTTATCCAGACGGAAATTTCGGAAATTTACCGGACGTCAAAAGAGTAGTTGAGATATGTCACGAATACGAAATTCCCGTTCTCCTCAACTGCGCCTATTCAATTGGAAGGATGATGATAGATGCAAAAAGACTCGATGTTGACTTCATAGTTGGTAGCGGGCACAAGTCCATGGCATCATCGGGACCGATAGGTGTCTTGGGTATGAAGGAAGAGTATTCAAAAGTAGTTCTCAGGAAATCAGAGAGGTTTAAGGATAAGGAAGTCGAACTGCTAGGATGCACTGTGAGAGGAGTACCTCTTATGACCCTCATGGCATCCTTTCCGCATGTTAAGGAAAGGGTGAGAAAATGGGATCGAGAGGTTGAGAAGGCGAGATGGTTTGTTAGGGAGTTCGAAAAAATGGGATTCGAACTTCTTGGAGAGAAACCGCACAATCACGATCTTTTACATTTTAAAACAGATTTGCTGTATGAGATATCCAAAAAGACGAAGGATAGGGGGTATTTCCTCTACAAGGAGTTGAAAAAAAGGAGAATTCATGGCATAAAGCCCGGAAGAACAAAGAGTATAAAGCTATCGACTTATCTCGTTTCAAAGGAGAAGTTGAGAGTTGTTCTGGATGCGTTTAGGGAGATCGTTGAAAAGTTTTCCTGAGAAACTTTAAAACATCGTTCAAATCCTCATCTCTTTCAAAATAAAGTGTCCTGACCTTAAACAGAGATCTGCTCCTCAACTTCAATTTAATTACCTTTTTTCCCTCATCAACATGAAAATCAACTATATCCTCTATCTTTGTCTTAAAAGGCTTGTATATTATCGTATCCCCCTCAATTATATAATATCTTATCTTTCCAAGCGTAATTATCGTATAAAGGAAAACCATAAGAGCGAAAAAGACGAAAACAAGAGATACACCAATCAGACTCTCGCCTGATAAAACCTTATAAGTGCTGTAAATGAGACCGACACATATCAAGGCAAAACTCAAATATAGCCACTTCCTTCTAGCAACGGGATTATTTATCGCCCTGTAGCTCCATATCATGATACCACCGTATTTCAAATGAATATCTACAGAGGGTTTGAGGTTCTACATCAAACCAAGTGTTCTAAGTTCCTCTGCGATCTTTTTAACAGCTTTTTTCGCATCCTCAGGGTTTTTTCCTCCTGTAACAACCATCTTTCCAGAACCGAATATCAATACAACTACTCTTGGATCTCTCAATCTGTAAACCAATCCTGGGAACTGTTCAGGCTCGTATTCTATGTTCTCCAAGCCCAATCCAACCGCTATTGCATTCAAATTTAAATCAACGCCAAGATCCGCAGAAGCAACTATGTTCTGAACCCTCACATCCGGCTCCTCGATTACGGGTATTCCGAGACTTCCTATTATCTTCACTATCTGCTTTACAGCCCTTCTAGCATCTTCTACGGACTTTGAACCCGTGCACACGACCTTTCCACTTCTGAATATCAACGCAGCAGCTTTAGGTTCTTTAATTCTTAAAACAAGACCTGGAAACTGCTTTGGTTTATAATCAGCATCCTTTATTTCTCTGGCAATTCTGTTCAGATCTATATTTTCACCTATCTGAGTTGATGCCACAACATTTTCAATTTTTATCTTGAAATCCCCCTCCATACAAACCCCCTTTAAAAGGGGGTTTTAAATATTTATATATCTTATTAACACTAAGCCTTGCGAAACAGCTAAATATTTGATAGGTAAAGGTCATATTTGGTAGGTAAATATGGAACGGCTTTACACGATGAAGGAGGCATCGAAGCTGTTAGGTGTTCATATTAGGACAATTCAGAAGTGGGACAAGGAAGGGAAGATAAGGTGTGTCAGAACTGTTGGTGGAAAGAGGAGAGTTCCAGAATCAGAAATAAAGAGAATTTTAGGGATTCAAGAAGAAAGGAAAATAATAGGATATGCTAGAATCTCATCTCATACTCAAAAGGATGATTTAGAAA
>CAYYFC010000076.1:0-3101 GCA_964471215.1 uncultured archaeon
TATCTAATGCCATATCGATACAAATAACCGGGGGGACCATACAAAAGGTAAGAAATTCAACTCCCCTAGAAAGAAGCCGTTATAACGTGAGAGCAGTAATAGAACTCTCACCAAATACTCAAATAACAGTAGAAAAGGCAAAAATCATCACAATATAACATCACTCTCGCAACTCTCGTTGCACCAAGTAGATACTCAAACATCGCCATTGTACAGCAGTTCTCCATCCGAAATCATGAGCAACTTCCCTCTATGCCCCTCACGGGAGCAATTCTCACCCAATTTTCGCGAGTAAAATTAGGGATTGTAGTAACCAAGAGTGCCAGTCCATCCTCCATCTCCCTTCTTAAAACATAAAGCGCCCTGTTCTTAGGATGCTTTTTATCCACATGCGCAAAAAGAACGTTTCCTTCGTCAGAAGAAAATTGAAAGTGCCATCCGAGTACTCCCTTAACAACATCTCGGTCGCATGCCTAACCGCACCAAACAGACTCCTCCTCAGATTCTCCCTAAGATATTCTAGGATCCTATCTCTAAGATACTCAAAGATCCTCGGAGAGTCAAGCCCCTCCGTACCCTCTATTCTCTCTCCCATCGTCTGATAATTAATGATCGATCCGCAATCGCCATTGTGCGCAAAGAGCCAATCTCTGCCCAGAAACCTCAACCTGAACGGATGACAATACCTATCACAAATGTCCCCTCTGCTAGCAGGCCTCAAATGCGCCACAATGATGTGGCTCTTGACGGACCGCGCTAGCATCTCATAACCCTGACTCGCCCACGCCTCTTCCGCACTCTTCTCAACATGCGCACTCCCATCGGGAAAATAGAACCCAATACCTCACCCATGCACGTCCCCCCTTTCCCGACCACGCTCAGCAAATAACGGCAGGGAAACTGACGCCGCATACGCCCTTGAACAAGACAACGAAAAAAATCGCACATGACCCCTCACCCCGAACACCGCCACCGCTCAAGATATCACTGCAAAAACCGTTTTTTAAACCTTACACCGGAGAATAATAAACCTTCCAGAACCGTTCCGTAACCATCAAATAATTTTTATTTTCTAACCGCATATTCCTCTTGCTAAATTTTTGTCTCGGAAGGGATCCGCATTGTCGGAACAGCTTATGAGAGAAGCTATACGATCGGAAGATATGTTCTCAAAATTAACCGCCGCATGGTACGATCTCTGCTTTGCAAATTACTGTGCAAAAACAGAAGATACACTGCTGGGGCATCATAGCAACATGTTACGCCACTCTCCTTCACTTTCTCGAAGTATTATACAATAATTTCAAATTTTGGAAAAGCAAACCTGATATTATACTAAAGGTGTTATGAGGAGGGTTAGATTATGGTTAAAATTACTAGAGTGATCCCGTCAGAGGAGTATCAGAGAAGATATGTGCAGAAGTGCCTGTTAGCATATCTCAGGGGCGAGAGGAATTTAAACTGGCTCATTGGAGTTATACGTAGTACCAGTATAAGAGGTGAAGAACTCAGGGAAATATTCAAAGAGCTGTCCAACAAAGTCAGCGATAGGCAACGCTACGAATCGGCATTAAAGGAGTGTGAACGTCAAGGAATTGTTTAAAGGTCATAAAACATGTTTTCGGCAAAGTAAAAGGAAGTGAATTGAGTCAAATGGTGATGATGTTGTCTGAAAAGAAATGGGTTGTTTTCTTCGCAAAGGCTCCTGAAGAATTGTCCAAGAAAGAGGATTTACTGATAAAAATTCATGATGATATAATTGCTAAGTTTAAGAGCAAACTTGACAGCTGGCATTTCTTATGGGAACCATACCCTTGGAAGCATACGTTATTACTAAGATTCTACGGAGGTGATCAGGTGATCGAGGATGTTACAAAATTTATTAAGGAGAAACTTAAGAGCATGGACCTTCCTTTTGATATCGACACAAATTACTACGGTGAGGCCCATGAATATGGTAACAAAGGATGGGAATACGTTGCTAAGATCTTACACCTAGGTTCGGAATTCGCTATAGACCTCATCAAAAGAGAAAGAGAAAGAGAAAGAGAAAAGAAGATAAATGAAGATTTTAGAAAACCATTTGCAATCTTTATCGATAGATGGATCCACCTCTTCTTAAATCAGTTACTCACGAGAATCTACGAACCTTACTGTCTTTTTTCGTTATCAGCCCATAGATTAGCAATTAATATTCTGGGAAGAAATTACTACAAAATTTCCCAAGAATTAGAAAAAGAAGTCTACTTTAGACTGTTTAAAGAATTTAAGAGGAAAATTGAAGAGTTCATTCAGAAATACAAAGCTTCACCATAATTTAATTGCAAAACCAAACTCATAAAGTAGCTACTATAGGGTCCGGAATTAATTAACAAGAACGAAGAGTTATGAATCAAGAATCACCAAATTACTTTAATAATTCTTCTTCATATTTCTTCGAACGATAATGTACCTACAATTTTCCTTCCCTTCGCTATCTCTTCTACTATGATGCTGTCACTTCTTCAAAAATAAAAAGAAGAAGTGCAGATCAAAGATCCATAATTTTGAGGTGCACATGTGCTATCGGTAAGATAGCACACTTAGACTCATCCCCGCAGTATAAATGTCCACGCAAAAGATAACTAAACACTTTATTCGCACTGGTATGTTGTATTTGTATGACGGCAGTAGATAGCCCCTAAAATAAATTGTAAAAGCACAAATATATGGGAAGATGAAGAGACCTGCTGACTGCCGCGCTGGGGACGCAACATGAATGTAGGCAAATTCATGGAGCAACTGAAGAGCCAACTGCGGTCATTATTGTATTACTGGTGTGTTTCCGTTAACTTATTCCCAGATCACGGCCTCCATCACTGCGAACGAGTACTTAACTACGCAAGTAGATTATTAGATGAGATTGTAAAAATAAGCAGTGGAACAATAAACGATCTCAACAAAGAAGAAAACCTCTTGCTGAAAATCTCAGCATTTGTCCACGACATTGGCATGCTCTGTGGCAGAGAAAACCACTCAATTCATTCCGCGAACATCATTAAAGCAAGCTTGCCAAGCACACTAATGCAATTGAACCAGGAAGAACGTGAGGTTCTATCCGA
>CAYYFC010000077.1:0-3065 GCA_964471215.1 uncultured archaeon
AGGGCGGGGAGGCAGGTCAGATGGCTGCACTACATACTCCTTCTTCTCCTAGAAACCCTTACCTCCCCCGTCTCCTTCGAAATTAGCTCGTACAGAATTGCCTTATCCTTTCCTTCAGCGGGTCTCAAAATTCTGCCCAATCGCTGAATGAATTCCCTTGAAGAACCCGTTCCACTCACTATTATTCCAACGTTTGCATCAGGGACATCTATTCCTTCATCGAGAACTTGACTGCTAACTATTGCCTTGAATTTACCCTTTTTAAATCCGCTTAAAATCATGTTCCTCTCCTTTTTGTCCGTTTTGTGTGTGATCGCAGGTATGAAGAATATCTTTGATATCGTATATACGAGATCGTTATACCTCGTGAATATTATTATCTTGTCCCCTCTATGCTTTTCTAGCAGTTCTTTTAAGGTTTTTATCTTATTTTTAGAGTTAAACGCTATTTTTCTGGCATTTTCCCACGATTTTAAGGCCTCGTAAGCCTCTGAATCAAGTCCTGTCATCATAACTATCTTTCTAAAATCTTCTACATCCGTTAGCTTTATACCCCTAGATATTATATACTGCTTAAACTTCTCCGATTTCCTTTTATATTCCTCTCTCTCCTCATCCGTTAAAGGTATTAACATCCTCCTTATAACGTAATTCGCAAGGTATTTCCCTGCAAGGTCATCGGGCTTTAACTCGTATACTATTCCCCCTATCAAATCCGGCAGTAATGAATGTAGACCGTCCTCCCTTTTATAAACAGCTGTTAATCCCAATCTATACGGGGCAACCGACATCTCAGCTATCAATCGATAGCTTTCAGCGGGTAAGTGATGGCAGTTGTGAACGACAATGCCATTGGCTATGTAGCTGTGATCACCCATAACCGTTAAATCGTAAACGAAACCACATCTCTTATCAACACATTTGATATCGTCTATTCTGCATTCTTCAAAAGTTCTCTTATCTTCTTCTATTCTATAAACGTAATCTTTCAAATCCACAGCCTTAACCCATCCCTTATCCGTCAGAAACATGTGATCTCCTGTACATCTAATCCTAGTTCCATCCTCAAACGTTAAATCCACGAGCTTTCCTCTTGGGGATACCCTGTGCCAACCTATAATTGGCATGAATCTATTTCTATGCGTTAGAACTCTTAAGTTGAGTCTGTTTTCAACTATATGACCAATCGGCAACCAGCCTATTTCCGTTAGAATCTGAGTATCGTAAGTAAAGCACTCGTCAGCAATAAGCAACATAAACTTGTTCCCCAGAATCTCCGCATTTATGTAGGCGGAATCGTATGTTGTGACTGTAATTGGTTTGAGCTCCTTCCTTCTTCCCGAAAACTCACCGACGAATTCCTCACCGAAAATTGATAATTTCTCCTTCCACTGTTCAAGCAGTGCCAGCGTTGGAACTATAACCAGAGTCGAGACACTCAATTCCTTTATTATTTCAAGTGCTATGTAAGTCTTGCCAGCTCCGGTTGGCAAAACGATGACTCCCTTCTTATCTATCATCCACCTTTCAACTGCTTGAGCTTGATAGTCTCTTAATTCTAGGTTTACATCAAAAACTGGTGCCGGAATTATTTCATCCATGACATGGTCATCGTACTCGATCTTTGAACTGTTCAGATAATCGATTATATCTCTGTACTTGTATGCCAAAGCCCTATAGCATTTACTCCTGTCATCCCACTTGGCATGAGGGATATGAACATCTCCATCAATTCTTATTGTTCCCCTTTCATACTTCAGTACCGCGAACATATAATCTCATAATCTATTATATCGGTGTGTTTAAATACAGTTAACCTCTCAAATAACCAATCAGCATTTAAAAATTTAAGATTAATATATTAAGAAATTATAAATATAAATGTATCTTTATGTGAAACGGAGAATGATTTACATGAGAAAACTAATGCCATGAAGTGCAGGTTACCCCGTAGCGTAACAATGCAATCTTTTATTATCGAATAAAGTATTTTGGAACGACTGAATTAATGCTACGGGGTTAAACCCTGCTCCTAACGGAGCGAGACTATCCCCTATCCTCCACTTGGAGGATTCGGGGATTACGCTTTGAACGAACTCTATAAATTTAAAGAAACCGAATCTGACAGGATTACACAGCTTTTTGAACAAAGTCTTCAAATCTAATAGTTTAGTTAAGCGGGGGAGCTTAGCTCCCCTTCTTAGGATGTTAAAACTCCCGTTACAATCAGCGTTAAAAACCTTACCCAACTTTACGTCTTTAAACAATCCCCTCTCAATTCTTTTACCTTCTGCACCCGTCAAGCAACTAATCTTGGACGTGAACTCTTCAGAGACTTCTCTAACCTTGATCCCCAGCGATTCGCACTTGTACTTCAACTTGTCAATCAGGCTCCTGAATGGAATTTGAACGAACTTCTCCGCTACTTTAGAACTTAGGTTACAGCATCTTTTAGCGTTTAGAGCACCGTTACCAATAACGACTTCGTTATGTCCAGTATAATACAAGAGCAGGGCTAAATACTTGGTTAGTCTGTGGAAATGACTGTCGAACCACTTCTTTCTGTGGATACAGAGCTGTCGGATCTTCCACCTTAGTTCTTTTTCTTTTTCGATTAGCTCTTTTGGAATAGTATTACCAGCGTTCTTTAATAATTTTATCTCGTTGGCGATTTTATCGTGTTCCGACTGGTATTTAGACTTCAGCTTGTTGAACCACTGGTTAAATGCCTTAATTTCCTTACCAGAAATGATGATCGAAGGTAGTTCTGGATTCGTGGACGTTACGACTAAAAGGTTATCCAAGTTCGGATCGATTCCCGCCTTGTAATTACTTATCGGTCTCATTTCTGGCAGATCGACATCTCTAACCACGTCAACGTAAAGTTCTCCGAGGAAGTAGCACAATCTAACAGATTTAACCTCGTATTCGTGTGGTAATTTCACGGTAATCCACTTGTTTGAATTAACCCTTAACCTCAGTTTGAGTTTTTTACCCTCTCTTTTTAACACGTTAGCGTTGAATTCTACGGTGAAACTGTGCAAGTTTTTGAGTTTCTTTGGCTT
>CAYYFC010000078.1:0-3025 GCA_964471215.1 uncultured archaeon
ATAGATCTATATACCCATTCATTCGGATGGAGTTTGCAAATCCAAACATGACATTTCTCAGCACATGGTATAATCCTATCTGATAGATTTAAGCATATACATTTAGGAACATCTGTATCCTATACTGCACATCGAATTTGAGATACATTAACTGCTCATAAATCCTTTAGACTGTCTGCATTGAGCAAAAACTCTAAGAAAAATTTGCGAATTGTATCTGCATCTGAACTGAAATACACGACCTTTCGCGGTTTCACACCGGGAATTTCCTATGCGTTTGTTTTAAAAACAGATGTACTAGACTAGGATGAAATGGTCAAAGTATACGTAGAAACTTATGGTTGCACAATGAACCAGGCTGATTCAGATATAATAAGGGGATTTGTGTCCAAGGAGTTTGAGCTAGCCGACAGCATAGGCGATGCGGACGTAGTCGTAATAAACTCGTGTGGTGTAATAGAATTCACGGAGAGAAAGATTCTGAAGAGAGCAAAGGAATTGAGGAGTAATGGAAAAAAGGTTGTAATGGCGGGATGCTTGCCGAGGATTTCAACTAAGAAGTGTCTTGAGTGTTCTGATGCGATTATAAGCCCCGATAATATAAATTCCGTGAACTATGCGATAGAATCCGTGCTCAAAGGTAATAGGCCAGTTATAATAGGTAAAAATCCTCTGGATAAGTCCTGTCTTCACAAAATCAAGAGGAGGTTACGTGAAAACGTAATAGCAATAGTTTCAATCTCCGAGGGTTGTACGGGAAGATGTTCGTTCTGCGCAACGAGATTTGCTAGGGGGAGGATCAGGAGCTTTAACATCGATAGAATAGTTGAAGAGGTCGAGAGCTGTGTGAGGATGGGATTTAAGGAGATACAGATAACTTCGCAGGATACAGGTGCCTATGGGCTTGACATGGGAAAGTTAATGCTCCCAGATCTACTGAACAGGATATCAAAGATAGAAGGTAACTTCAGGGTCAGGGTGGGAATGATGAATCCGAATCATGCCGTAAAAATGCTGGATGACCTTATAAATGCGTTTGAGAGTGAAAAGATATATAAGTTTATACATCTACCCGTTCAAAGCGGTGATAATAAGATTTTAAAGGACATGAATAGATACTATACTGTTGAAGACTTCCTGGAAGTCGTATCAGCTTTTAAAAGGGAGTTTGAAGATGTAATGATAGCAACAGATATAATCGTAGGATATCCCACAGAGGACGAGGAATCCTTCTGGAGGACATACGATCTGATAGAAGAAGTTAAACCGGATATAGTGAATATAACCAGGTTTTCGAAGAGACCGTTTACACAAGCCTTCAAGCTTAAGGAGATACCGGGATGGATAGTTAAGGAGAGATCCAGAAAATTAACAAAGCTCGTAAGGGTTATAGGATTTGAAAACAACAGGAGATTTATAGGAAAAGAGTTTGAAGTGCTCATAACAAAGAACGGGAAGAACAACACGAGAATTTCGAGAACAAACTCCTACAGACCGGTTATATTGAGGAATGGAAGAATAGGAGAATTTTTAAATGTTAGGATAACGGACTGCTCCTTTAATTACTTAATAGGTATTGAATGCTGTTCTTAAATTAATTCCAGCTACTTCATTTTTTAAAAAAGAATGAAGAAAAAGAATTAAGGATTGATTATGATGGACAGCATGCGAATAGGTTTATTATTGTCACATCGGATGCAGGCATATCGCCTTCGAATGCATGGAAGTTCCACGACGCATCGTCCAGTGCCCAGTCGTATCCGACCTGCCATATTAGGTATCCCGCACTTGCCTTGTGACCTGTATTACATGTCGTTATAATCTTCTTAACCTGTTCAGGGAATTTCTCACTAATCATAGACCTTATCTCTTCCGGATCCTTCAGCTCCTTTAAATACTTGTCCTTCCAGAACATGTAGTACGGTATGTTTACGGCAGTCATTATGTGTCCTCCCCTTATAGTCTTAGCCTTAGAGCCGTTGTAATATGCTGGAGGTCTCAGATCTGCAATTCCTATGCTAGGATTCTCTATTGCATTAAGGATGTCATCCCTTGTTGCATACATGTACCACCTTATTTTACTTCTATCAACCGTAAACTTCCCCGTTTCGGGCCAGGATGGATCGTATGTTTTGAAGCTACCGGTCAAGTACCTTTCCCCTATAACCGTGTAGTTCACGGGTAAGACCTTGGCCTTATCGAAACCCAAAAAGTAAAGTGCGTACCATACAACCATAGCATCTGTCGGATCCCTTGCCAGAACTATCACGGTCTTATCCTCGTCAACACCGAGCTGTCTGAATATGTGCTGAAGCTCCTCAGGATCAAACTGGCCGGGTTTTATTGGATATCCCCATATACCCTTAAGTAAACCGTTCTTCTGCCTGAATACCTTAAAACTCGCCCATATAGCACCCTTCACAGTCTTATCGGGCTTTTTCTTACTGGCATCGATTATTACGTACTTTTCCAGATGAGTCATGGCGTGCTTGACTTCATCAATCGTTGCCATAACTTCTGGATGCGCCCAACCGGAGTTCTTACCGGTTGCCAAGGCCCCGTACAACCCTGCAGCAGCTATAATGCATATTATAACTGCCGCAAACAGGGCCTTTCTCATACAAATTCGGGTTGTTTCTAATGTTATAATAGCCTTCCTTTTTAAATATGATGATAATTATAATATATATAATTAAATTGCTTATAATTTTAAATATATATTTATAGTTAATTCTGGCAAATTGATTTATATCATCAACCTAGTCATGCCAATGGCTTTAAATTTTAAGCCCAAGGTTGATTATGCACATTTCCATGCAAAACTTATTCTTAATTATACGAACTGATATCGTGCAGATTCATCGCGTTTAAATTCTAGCTTAGAGGATACGGTTACGTAAATACATTTCACACAGCTTTGTTAAGAATTCGTATCCTCATGCTATACCAGCAAATCGAGAAATCATTTCACGTTTACATCAAGAGAATTACTGATAATGGGAGTAATTGGAGCGCCCGGGTCGGG
>CAYYFC010000079.1:0-2866 GCA_964471215.1 uncultured archaeon
AGGGCAGGGAGGAGGTCAGGTATAAATACTTCATTCTCTTGATCAGCTTATGTCTCCGCAGGCGCAGAAAACCTCGTTCATCGCTGACAGGACATCGTCGAATCCCGTTCCTTTAATCGCAGATATCTTTATTATCCTGTACCTGACTGTTGTGTAGTCTATGAACTCTGATAGCTTTTCTATAAGCTCAGAAAGAACACCTTCTATCCTATCAACTTCTTTAAGGAGTTTTCTCGGATCTATGTCAAAAATGTCACATTTGTTGAAAACGGTAATCGTGGGAACGAGGAGTCTTAGGGATATGACCGCGTTCTGAGCCAAGATTGATATGAAGTTCTCCGGTGTGGATGCTATGTTTGAATCGACTACGAAAATTGCAATCGTCCATCCCGAATCTGATATCCTCTTAACTATCTCAAGCCCGGATTTGCTGTAGAGGAAGAGTTCCATCTGTCCCGGAGTATCGAACAAGACGTAATCTCCTTCTGGTATAAGCTTTTCTATGTAATTTAATGTGAGATCCATTGATTTAAGAAGTGCACCGTTTATTCCAAGCTTGAACTCCCTCATTATGTCCTCCGTTCTTACGAAATCCCTTATATCCGCGTCCGCATTGTATATTGGATCTGATGCCGGATCGAGGTTCACAGTCTTTACATCGTACTCCTTTAAGAATTCAGAGAAGTTCTTTACAAACGTGCTCTTTCCACTACCTGCCGGACCTATTACCATGACGTTCATGGAAATCACCAGAGGAATTCGGGAATTATCTGCTTATTTATAAGATCGTAGTAGTTCTCCCTCTCCCTTATAACATACCACCTATCCCCGTCAACGAGCACCTCGGCGCATCTCGGCCTTCCGTTGTACTGACTGCTCATAACAAATCCGTAAGCGCCTGTGTCGAATATTACTATAAGATCTCCCTTCTCAACTCTGGGGAGCTTCCTTTCTTCCGCTATTACATCTCCGCTCTCGCATATTGGACCGACTATCGTGTAAACCTCCTCGCATTCCCTGTCCATCTTGTTTGCAACCGCAACCCTGTGATAGGCGTTGTAGAGAACGGGTCTTATGAGAAGGTTGAATCCAGCATCAACTGCAACGAAGTTTCTGTAAGCCTTTTTTACGGCGTTAACCCTCGTAAGCAGAATAGTCGTGTTCCCGACTATACTCCTCCCAGGTTCAAGCCAGAGTTCGGGCTTGGATTTCATATCTGCCTTCCTCCTCTCGTAAACAGGAATTATCCTATCAGCGAGATCCCTGGGGCTTGGAGCACCTTTTCCATCGTAATCTATTCCCAGACCTCCTCCTATGTCTATGAATTCTATGTTCAAACCCTTTTCTTCAAGCTTTACAGCCAGATCGAAAAGCCTGTTCAGAGCTTCGACAAAAGGTTCCAAATCCCTTATCTGACTTCCTATGTGACAGTGAATTCCTACGGGATCAACGTTTGGTGTCTTCATTGCCCTTTCGTATGCATCTAGGCAATCATTCCAAGGAATTCCGAACTTCGAAGTCCTGAGACCTGTTGATATCTTTGGATGTGTTCTGGGGGAAATATCGGGATTGACCCTGAAAGCTATCTCAACCTCTTTTCCCTCCTCCTCAGCTATCTCCGAAATCGTATTTAGTTCGTCCAAGCTGTCAACGCTGAACATTACATCTGCCCTTATTCCCATCCTTATCTCCTCATCACTCTTTGAATTCCCGTTAAAAAGTATATCTTCAAATCCTGCAATTCTGGCCATGTAAAGTTCTCCTCCACTGAAAACATCAGCTCCTAATCCTTCTTTTGCAATAATCCTCATAATGGTAAGGTTGTTGTTTGCCTTCACCGCGTACAGAATCTTCGCATCTGGAAAAGCAGATTTATATGCTCTTATGTTCTCAATTAGCTTTGCCATGGATGTCACGTAAAGTGGTGTTCCAAGCTCCTCTGCAAGCCTTACCGTGCTCACACCTTCAACGTGAAGTGTACCGTCTATGACCCTAAACATAAACGAGATAACTCATACAGGTATAATAAAGTTGATGATGTTCAGGGGAAGGCATTCAAAAGTCTACGTTTCGGGAGATAGAGCTGTAAAGATATTCCATCCCAGTTTCAGATATAACTTCTGGAAGGAGGTAAGATACCTCACAGTTCTCAAGCCAAGGGGTTTTGTCCCGAGGATATTCGATTTCGATCCTGAAGAGCTTAGAATTGAAATGGAATTCGTGAAAGGTATTTGCATAAGGGATTTCGTTGAAATAAAAGATAGGGATGAGATAAGAAGAGTTCTGGAAAAATGCCTAGACATATGCCACAGGCTTGATAGGATGAGGATTCAAAAGGAGGAGATGAATCATCCGGGAAAGCACGTGATAATTAGAAGCGAAGATGGAAGGGTAATCTTCATAGATTTCGAGAGGGCTTACGAGTGCAGGAATCCCAGCAACGTTACACAGTTCATAAATTACATGATGTCCAGAAGCTTAAGGGAGAAGGTTTATGTTAGAGTACCTCCCAAAGAAGTGATAAAGGATTACAAGGAAAGCTTCAGCTTCAGGGCTTATAAAGAGCTGAAAGAATATCTGTTTGGATGATACCGTTCACAGAACCGCCCCTTTTAAGGAATATTTAACCATATTAAGGGACGATTCTGTCATCACGGACACCCGACGCCCCTTCACTGCAGTGGCTCATATTCATTGCCCTACGGATCTCGGAACGATCGGGGCACGTTAGATGTTATAACCAACATATCTTATACTTTTTGTTGAATATATATTTTAATTAACGAGAAAGTTGGAGATAGAAAGAAATACAGCTTCTGCTTACGTTATTGCACTAAGGGGCAGAAACATTAGATTATAACTTTCT
>CAYYFC010000080.1:0-2436 GCA_964471215.1 uncultured archaeon
GTGTTGTTTAAATGTTACTCCGCCCTGAAGGGCGAAGCTTGGATCGATTTTGTCATTCATAGTAGAAAGAAGTATAATCTTCTCTATTTTATCTTCTTCCTTTCAGAAAGAATCTAGCAGCAAGGAAAAGTTAAAAATAAGATTTAGATTTCTAATAAAACTTTAATTAGATCCTTATCTCTAACAATACCGCAAATTCTATCAAATGGATCTAGTACGGGTATATGATCTATGTCATTCCTTACCATTTCTCTTGCACATTTTGAAATAGATGTCTGAGGATAGACAAATGCTGGCTTTTTCATGAACTTCCTTACGGGCTCTCTGGGAAGCTTCAGAACGCTTACCTCAAAGAACTTCACGGAGTAATCCCTCAGACCGTCCCAGCTCCAAGTATCGTCGGCATCGCTAGAGGAAGAATACTGTGTCTGCTCTATGAACTCCTCTATAAGGCTTTCGGTCAGCATTATCTTCTCATCTATGAGACCAACAAGTCTTGCATTTGTGTCCAGGACCGGGCAAAGCTCTGAATTGCTCAGCCTCATAATCTCCCCGACTATGTTTAAAGGCATCTCGTCCCATACGCACACGACGGAGTAATCCATGTAATCCTTAACCGGTCTATCTATGTTCATCTCAGCTATCTTCTTTATGAGATCCCTCACGGTTACAATTCCCACAAGTCTCTTCTTTTCAACAACCGGAAGTCTTCTGAAAGGATTCTTTATGAATATCTCAGCTACCTTCTTCAAGCTCTCGTTTACCTTAACGGTGATCGGATTGGGTGTCATGAGGAGTGCAAGCTGATCCTCTTCAATTTTTCTCAGCAGATCCTTAACAGTTACAATTCCAACAACTTCTCCGTTCTTTAAAACGGGAACGGATGATATTCCGTGTTTTCTGAAAAGTTCAAGGACATTTCTCCTATTATTCGGGAGATCTATATAAACGACATCCTTTGTCATAACGTCCCTGACCTTCATCTTCATTAACACAACGTTTACAGGATAAATAATTATCGTTCGATCCTCTTTTTAATCGGCTTAGTAATAATCGGTTTCTCTTTTATAAGTCCCTCGGGTCTGTAGTAAAGTATAAGCAGCATAACTATACCGAACATTATGTATTCCAGCCAGACAGCCTCGAATGGAAGGTTTAGGGCGCTTGTTATCTCGTGCTTGTAAGTCATGAGGAGAACCTTTGCCGTGACGAACACGAGAACCCCCAGCGTAACACCCATGTTGTTTCCAAGACCCCCAAGGAGTATCATTAAGAAGGGGTAAAATGTCCATTCTACCCTGCTGAATGAGCTCGCAATAACGTTCACTGTGTATAGAGAGTAAAGTGCACCTCCTATCGCAGCTATGCCCGATCCTATCGCGACTGTCTTTATCCTCAGCATCATTATATCTCTTCCGTAAGCCTTAACGACATCTTCGTTTTCCCTCATCGCCTTCAGAATCCTTCCGTAAGGTGTGTTTAGAAGCCTTTCAACGAAGAGATATACAAAGAATGCAACGACGAGTATTATGCCAGCAAATACAAATATCCTGCCTTCACCGGATATGAACGCCAGAATATCGGGCGTAGAAACACCGTAGTATCCTCCTATTAAATCTGGATTGTAGTAGCTCACCATGAACACAACTTCGCTTATTGCCAGAAGTGTTATTGCCAGATAATCACTCTTCAGCTTGGCGCTAGGAAGTATGAAAACGGCACCTATAAGAACTCCGAGTATCCCAGCTATTAGCAGTGAAAGGATTAAAATGGCAAATCCTAATATTGGGTTGTTCGACACAGCCTCGTTTATAACAGTTTTCACCATTCCACTTGCAGTTATTATATCACCCGTTATTCCGAAGAGAATCATGAGAATTCTGTTTACAAGCCCACCGACCGCCACTGCGCCTATTAAAACTGCCAGAGCTCTTCCGAAATTTGGAATTCCTCCATAGCCGTATTCTATGTTAAGGCTGAGGGAAACTATCAGATAAAGCCCGAACCATATCAGTATGTTTATCAGAATTATCTCAAGACCCATTGAACCACTCTCCTCAAGAACTGTCTAAAACTCGATGCGCATTATTTAACCTTATCTTTTTTATAGTTTTATTATTACTTTTCATTTCATTTTAACATCCTGCATTCTCAGCTAAAACTTGAAATGAGAAGTATTCTTGTTAAATCCTGTACGAATCTACTCTCCCTTAAGCTCCTTAAGCCTTCTGTTTATCTCTTCAAGTCTCTTTTCAAAGTATTCCTTCGCATCTTCAAGAAGCTTTATTTCCTCTTCTCTTGATATGTCCGCAGGGATCCATACCTTGAATATCGGGCACCTCCACCATCTGAACATGAACCTCTTCACGATCTCCCCCATCTGAACCTTCATGATATAGGCTGGATATGAAAGTTATTTAAGTTTTGGTAGCGTTC
>CAYYFC010000081.1:0-2329 GCA_964471215.1 uncultured archaeon
GGGGCGGGTGTTCCCTATAGGGAACCGGGTCGCATCTGCCTCACGGCAGGGTCATCGCCTTCGGTTTGCGTCATTGGGCCGGGTCAGAGCGACACTCTAGGAGAAGGATAAGAAGGATGGAATAAAAATGTTTCGGGAGAAGGCCGGCTTTCCGCCTTAAAAGGCGAAGCTTCTAGCAAGGAGTGTGATAGGATGCAAAAGATAAAATTGGGTATGGTTGTTTCAGAGTTCAACAGGGACATAACTTACATGATGGAAGTACTGGCAAGAGAGCATGCAGAGTTCTTGGGTGCGGAGATATCGGAGGTTATAAGAGTGCCAGGAGCATTTGACATACCCCTGGCGGTAAAGAAGATGCTGGAAAGGGGAAAAGTTGACGCCGTTGTTACGATAGGCTGCGTGATAGAGGGTGAAACTGAGCACGATGAAATAGTCGCGCAGCATGCCGCCAGAAAGATAATGGACCTTAGCATAGAGTTCGGGAAACCCGTAACGCTCGGAATAAGTGGGCCTGGAATGGGGAGGGTTGCTGCTCAGGAAAGAGTCGATTACGCAAAGAGGGCGGTGGAGGCTGCTGTAAAAATGGTTAAGAGATTGAGGGAGTATGAGGGAAAGGGTTAGACATGTTAAACCCTCGGCAACTCTGAGGATTTCGGCAATAGCAAAGGAGCTAATTAAGAAAGGAAAGCCTGTAATAGATATGAGCGTTGGCGAACCCGATTTTTTGACACCAAAACACATAATAGATTCTGCTATTAGGGCTATGAAAGAGGGAAAGGTTTTTTACACACCTACCAGGGGTATTCCGGAGCTTCTGGATGCCATAGCGGAAAAGGTCAGGAGGGAAAACGGAATTGATGCAAGTAGCAAAAATGTAATAGTAACACCGGGTGCAAAGTTTGCGATATTTCTAGCAATGATGTCTATACTCGATGAGGGTGATGAGGTCATACTTCTTGATCCCGCCTGGGTAAGTTACGAACCATGCGTTATAATGGCAGGAGCTAAGCCTGTATGGGTCAGACACAGCGATGGTTTCAGAGATGCACCTGTAGAGGATTACATAACGAATAAGACAAAAATGATAGTAATAAATACACCTAACAATCCTTTAGGTGTTGTTTACTCTAAGGATTTCCTGAAGAAAATAAGAGATCTGGCTTTAGACCATGATATATATGTTCTGTCCGATGAGATATACGAAAAGATAATATTCGAAGGAGAACACATAAGCATAGCATCATTCGACGGCATGTTCGAAAGAACAATTACCGTAAACGGTTTTTCAAAGACATATGCAATGACAGGCTGGCGTCTTGGATACGCAATTGCAGATGAGGAGATAATAAAAAACATGAACAAGATTCAATCACATTCCGTGAGTCATCCAACATCTTTCGTTCAGTATGCAGGATTATGTGCATTGAAGGGAAATCAGGATTTCATAAAGGAAATGGTTGAAGAATTCAGAAAGAGAAGGGATATGATAGTTGAAAAATTGGACGAACTCGGAATAGAGTACGCACCTCCAATGGGTGCCTTTTATATATTCATGAATGTTAAAAGCAGTGAATTTGCGGATGAATTTTTGAGAAAAGAGCTGGTTGCCGTAACTCCGGGTGAAGCGTTCGGATCTTATAAGGACTGGGTCAGGATAAGTTATGCAACATCGAGGGAAAATATAAAAGAATTTCTGATCAGGCTGGAAAGATTTTTAGGACATACTCAGTGGGGATAGTTTTCTGAGACAGGTTTTACGAATAGAAGTAAGTATCCTTATACATAAACTTGTCGGAAAATGGATTAAGCTTAAAACATCTAGAGCTTTGATTTTTATCGGTTCGATTTTAAAAACCCGATAAAGCTTAATGACCTTACACATCAATACAGGTTATGATATTGAATGAGGTTTACGGAGTTCTCCTTGAGAGGAAGTTGAATCCGAAAGAGAATTCGTACACTTCCCATTTACTATACCATGAAAAGGGTATAAACAAGATACTTGAAAAGATAGGCGAGGAGTGTACGGAATTGATACTGGCAGCTAAGGATAACAGAAGGGAGGAGGTGATACATGAGACTGCAGATCTTATATACCATATACTCGTACTGCTCGTAAAGCTCGATATAAAACTGAGTGAGATATGGGAGGAGTTTGAGAGAAGAAGGGGTTCAACTTAGGTGGAAATTCATCAAAATTTCCACCCAAACCTTCATCCCCCATAATATCACCGAAGCCACCTAGCGGGAGCACCTTTTTCTGTATTAGTTTTGTTCTCTGCTCGGCACTCCCGTTCGGTAACTTCGGATCATTAGGGACTCATCAGCC
>CAYYFC010000082.1:0-2251 GCA_964471215.1 uncultured archaeon
TCGTTCCATTAAGAAACAACCAACCTGAAGATCCGCCCCTTTAGGCGGAGTAGGTCACAAAGGTTATTGTGTTACGGAAATGTTCGCAGATGTGTTATCTGACTTAAACTCATACGAATGAATTTCTGTGCACCCAAAATCCATGAATTTATCGGTAATGATCTCCTAAACACATACATCTCCTTACCGGAACGATAACATTCATATGTATGATCGTGCAAATGTATGGAGGTTGGCAGAATTTACGGTTTAAATCCTTCGGTTCACAAACCTTAAATTGTGCGCGTACTTTTTTACTCTATGGGTATTATAATTATAAACTTTAAAGCATACAGAGAGGGTTTCGGAAAAAACGGATACAGGTTGGCAAAGATAGTTGAAAGCGTTGCAAGCAGAGTTGACGATTACATAGCAATTGCCCCGAATATTCTCGATCTTTCCGAACTTTCAAAATTGGATATCGATGTCTACGCCCAGCATGTGGATGCAGTTGACTTCGGAAGCCATACCGGAAGGATCACGGCTGAGATGATAAAGGAGAAGGGAGCAAAGGGTAGTCTTATAAATCACAGTGAGAGGAGACTTAAGCTTGCCGATATAGACTTTCTCATAAGCAAGTTCAGAGAGCTTGAACTGATTTCAATAGTCTGTACGAACAACGTTTCAACTTCCAGAGCTGTATCAGCTCTTAATCCCGATTACGTTGCAGTTGAACCGCCCGAGTTAATAGGAACAGGTATTCCAGTTTCAAAGGCCGAACCTGAAGTTGTTGAAAATTCCGTTAGATCTGTAAAGGAGATAAATCCGAATGTCAGAGTTCTGTGTGGTGCCGGGATAACAAGGCATGAGGACTACGTTAGAGCTCTCGATCTTGGAGCAGAGGGTGTTCTTCTGGCTAGTGGTATTGTAAAGGCAAAAGACCCAAAAAAAGCTCTAGAAGAATTGGTTGGGTTGAGATAGACTTTAAATCGCTTGAAAGATATCTTCAAAAATGTTAAAAAACCGATAACAGAGTGGAGATATGCAATACTCACTTGTATGCATCGAATGTAAAAGGGAGTATAAAAGGGATGACATATACGTATGCGAATGCGGAGGTCTTCTGGACGTTAAAATCGAGGATGCAGAAATAGATTTTAAACTGGACGGCAGGGATTTATGGGTATGGAAGTATCGTAGCCTGCTACCGGTTAGAATAGACCCTGTAACACTTAAGGAAGGTGGAACCCCCCTGTACAGATGTAACAACTTAGACGTTGAATGCAGGCTTTATGTAAAACACGAAGGATTGAATCCATCCGGTTCGTTTAAAGATAGGGGAATGACGGTAGGTGTTACAAAGGCCGTTGAATTGAATAAAAAGGCTGTAGCATGTGCGTCAACTGGAAACACTTCTGCATCAATGGCCATGTATGCTGCCAAAGCTGGGTTGAAAGCTTATGTTCTTCTACCCTCAGGAAAGGTTGCACTTGGAAAGGTTGCACAGGCCCTTATGCATGGGGCAAAGGTCATAGGGATAAGGGGTAATTTCGATCAGGCCCTCTCACTTGTGAGAAAGGTATGTGACGAGCAGGGCTTTTATCTCCTTAATTCAATAAATCCATTTAGACTTGAAGGTCAGAAGACAATAGCCTATGAAATAGTTGACGAACTAGGTTTTTCACCTGATAGAGTCGTTTTACCAGTTGGAAACGCCGGGAACATATCCGCGATTTACAAGGGTTTTAAGGAACTTAGAGAACTAGGTCTAATAGACTCGATACCGAAGATGATAGGTGTCCAGGCTGAAGGTGCAAATCCGATTTATAAAGCAGTTATGGAGGGTAAAAACCACATAGATCCCGTTTTTAACCCCGAGACAATCGCAACAGCCATAAGAATCGGACAGCCTGTAAATGCTAAAAAGGCTTTAAGGGCTATATACGAGTCGAAGGGAACAGCCGTTCAGGTAAGCGATGAAGAAATTAAGAAAGCTCAGAAGGATTTGGCTTCAATGGAAGGTATAGGAGTTGAGCCAGCATCAGCGGCATCCATAGCGGGCCTTAGAAAGCTTATAGAAATGGGAGATATTGAGAGAGACGAAACCGTAGTCTGCATAGCAACAGGAAATCTTCTAAAGGATCCAGAAATAGTTCTTAGGATCTGTGGAAAACCAATAGAAGTTGAACCGAATATAGATGAAATACTTAAGGTTCTTTACGTTTCCGATTTCGGCAAATTAATTCCTCCCTCAGATTCATTGGAAGGCGTT
>CAYYFC010000083.1:0-2232 GCA_964471215.1 uncultured archaeon
ATCCGTGGCCAATACAATAATTCGCTATATGATGCTACGGATGATGTGAACGGTTTAAAATTAATTAACATTGCTTAATGTTCTTTAAATCGAGAACTGTTGTGAAACCCATGTTTTTCATTAGCTCTGTGTAAATAATGTCAACGACGTGAATCCCGTTTAGTTCAAGTAATAGGTTCAGGACCGCACCTATTATCGCACCGATTATTAGCGATGAAATAACCCTTATCTTAACTATGATCAGAACTGCTATTATAAAAAGTATGAGCGTTGAAAGAGCGCTAACATTAGAAAGCTGTGCTTGAGCCTCTGTTATCGCTTCGCTCATAAAACTGAAAAGAGTGGCTATACCATTAAAACCGAACAGGAAGCCTATAACTGCTCCTATTCCCATCAAAGTCCTGCTCATAAGTCACCTACGCTGATTTAGTATAAAACTGTTACTGAACACTTTTAACGAAGTCCTCGATCCTGTCAAGGGCCTCCTTAAGTCTCTCAATATCCAGAGCGTAGGAACATCTAACGTATCCTTCGCCGCAATCTCCGAAAGCGTTTCCGGGAACGACTGCAACCCTTTTTTCGATTAAAAGCCTCTCTGCAAAATCCTCACTGCTCAACCCCGTATTCCTTATGCTAGGAAAAGCGTAGAATGCTCCTTCGGGCATGATAACTTCGAACATCTTCCTCAACCTCTTGACGAAGAAGTTCCTCCTTCTGATGTAAACAGCCCTCATCCTTTCAAGCTCCTCCTCACAGTTCTTCAATGCCTCAATTGCACCTATCTGGGATACAATCGGTGCACAAAGCATGCAGTACTGATGTATCTTGAGCATTGCATCTATTATGTCATCTGGAGCGATTGCATAACCTATTCTCAATCCTGTCATTGCAAAAGCCTTTGAAAAACCGTTGAGAACTATCGTTCTATCTTCCATCCCGTTCAACGAAGCTATTGATATGTGCCTTCCGCTGTAAGTTAGCTCTGCATATATCTCGTCTGATATAACTATCATATCGAATTCTACAGCTATATCGGCTATCTCTTCGAGCTCCTTCTTGGAGTAAGTTATTCCGGTCGGATTGTTCGGGTAGTTTATGACGATAACCTTGGGACAGAATTTCCTTGCGTATCTTATCAATTTATCGTAGTTCAACCTGAAATCTGGAGCTGTCGAAATCGTTACGACTTCTCCTCCAGCAAGAAATGCTAGAGGCTTGTAAGAAACGTATGCGGGCTCAGGAATAAGCACAGTATCACCTGGGTTCAGTATAGATCTCATTGCAATATCTATTCCCTCGCTAACACCCGTCGTGACTATTACGTTTTCTGAACTAGTATCAACACCGAATTTCCTGTAGTATTCGGCTATCGCCTCTCTAAGCTCCTTTAATCCCTTGTTTGAAGTGTAGGAAGTGTAACCCCTTTCAAGCGAGTATATCATCTCATCCCTTATCCTCCACGGAACCTGAAAATCTGGCTCACCGACTCCAAGGCTTATAACATCCCTTCTTCCCGCGATTAAATCGAAGAATCTCCTTATCCCCGAAGGTCTTATCGAGTTTACCCTTTCAGATGTCCTACGGGACAAACGCCAACCTCCTGTCCTCCTCATCCTTAAACAGGAGAACACCCTCTTCCTTATAAGTCCTAAGAACGAAATGGGTGAAGGTATCTCTGACCTCGGGTATTGTTGAAATCTTTTCTGCGACAAAGAATGCAACGTCCTTCAGTGACTTACCCTTGACCACAACCTGAAAGTCGTAATCACCGCTTATGAGCCTTACGGCATGCACTTCGGGATACTTTGCTATTCTCTTTGCTATGTCATCGTATCCCTTTTCTCTGGTAAGTGTAACCCTTACGTCTATTATAGCATACACCATCTCCTCTCCAACCTTCTCCCAGTCTATAAGAGCCTTGTACTTTAGTATCGTACCGTCCTCCTCCTTCGATCTTATTATCTCCTCTATTTCCTCCTTGCTGTATCCTGTCATCTCCGATATCTCTTCCACAGTAATCCTCGCATTGTCCTCCAATATCCTGAGAACCTCTATGACCTTCATATCCTCCATTGCTCTGAATTTACATCCTCTGTATTTATCATCTGCGCTTTTTAAATTTTCAAACGTTTTTTCCTTCAAACTTCAACAACCTCATGCAACTCATCACAGAATGTCGCTAAGGAAGCTTTGGGGCGGGGAGGAATTAGCTCGCTGGAGGGGGTAGGAGGT
>CAYYFC010000084.1:0-1813 GCA_964471215.1 uncultured archaeon
CAGAGCAAGTGAGAATTGTTAGATCAGTAATCATGGATATCGTTGACCCATTTGCAAGGAAGGTGATGGAGTATAGGGATATAATCAACGATTACACAAGTAAACTACAAAGCAAGATCGACCCAGCGGAAGTTCAGGAAATCATGGCAAAGCTGAAAGTTATTGAGAATGAGATTAAAGAGCTGAGCAAGATGGCTTTGAGCAGTGGAAAAGATACTGCTGAGCTGGATGAAATCCTCGATGAAATACAGTCTCTCAAGGTGGGCATGCTGGACAGGATGTTCTAATTTTTGTTCTTTTCTATTTCAAGTAGGAGATTTTAGTCGCATCTGAGGGTCATGAGTGGGTGCCGTTAACAGGCTTAATTTTAAGCAAACTTAAAATATAATGTTACGGAGGTATGTTTATGGAGGAAATTCTGAAACGAATAGAATCTAAGCTTGATAAGATCTTAGAACTCATCGAGGATAGGACTCTAACAGATGAGGAAATCAGGTTGCTTAGGGAAGCAGATGAAATAGTCAAGAAGAAAGAATTTGATAAACTCGTTAAACTATGACATTCGAAGTTTACATGCTCAAAAAGGCAAAGAAAAAACTTGACAAGTTTCCAGATGCAGAGAGAATCAAAGAAAAACTGAAAACGCTTGAGAACTTTCCAAACGTCAAAGACGTAATCAAAATTGAGGATAACGTCTACAGAATTAGAATCGGAGATTACAGAGCTCTTTTTAAGGTTTACGAGGGAGAGAAGATCATAATCATTGTCGATGTTGATGTGAGAGGAAGAATATACAAGCATTTATAAATTTACCTTACTAATTCTTATTTTTGGGTGGTTTTAATGTTGGATTTTCTTCTCAAGATTTATGAGAAAGTACCGTATACGGTAAAGAGAGATAGCCTTGACGATCTCCTATTCAGCAGGCACAAGGACAAGCTAACAGAGAAGGTTAAAGAGAAGGTTGAGGAGTTCATATCACAGCTTCCACCACTGATAGCCGATACGTTCAGCATTTTTTACAAGCCCAATCCACAATTTTTAGATGATAGCCAGATAGCCCCAGAATTCAGAATAAACAAGCGTGTGCTGGAGAAGGTTATGAATACTGGTACTTTTAATGAGTTAAAGGAGACAACTATTCTTGACGATGTAAATTCTGCGATAGCAACCATAATTCTTACGGAAAGGCTATATGAAGAGCTGAAAAGTAAGCTTAAAGAGATAAAAGAGCATACTGAAAAGATTCAACAGCTAAGAAGCCAGTTGCCGAATGCAGGCAAGCGTGAGTTTAAGAAGACTATTCAGCAGATCGAGCAACACGCTGAAGCATTACAAAGCATTGTAACACAAGGAGCAATTAGCGTTGCTGTGAGAAAAGCTCAGCAGGAGTTTGAAGAGGTGCAGAATGCCATAGCAGCACTGGGATTTGGAAGTGAGCCTGGACAGCCCATACAAGTAGATCCTGAGACAGCAATAAAGCTCGCTGTTGAGCTGAAGAACAACCAGCACGTGAAAAAGATGGTCGAACTGCTTGGAAGGATGAGGAATCTGCTCAAATCAACGGCAAAGGCTAAACTAAGGGAAAGTAGGCTTGAGCTGCACAACATTGCAATGGGTAGGGAAATCGAAAGATTACTGCCTTCAGAGGTTCTAAAGCTTAAGAAATTCAAACCCATTTTCCACAAAGACTACTACGAGGGAAGACTGCTGCATTACAATTTAAAGAGGAGGGAAAAAGAAGCTAAGGGACCAATAGTAATCGCTTTGGATTTATCGGGCTCGATGGCTGGGGAGAAAGAGCAGTGGGCTA
>CAYYFC010000085.1:0-1739 GCA_964471215.1 uncultured archaeon
CCCGAAAGCCCTCCAATGAAGATGGGAGGAGGGAAGACTCCCCGCTATACGTGCATCAAAAGTTATGAAAGTAGCGGAAGTCAGAACGGTGGCTCACACATGGTTATATGATAATTTTCACACAACATGCAGAGGAGCAGATGGGGATTAGAAAAATCGATAAAAAAGAGGTTATTGATACTTTGAACAATCCAGATGATTTGTTATATGATGTGCTAGAGAAAACGTTTGTAGCTGTCAAGTGTTTAAATGGGAAGTATCTCATAGTTATTTTTAGCGTAGATGTAGGATTTGTAAAGGTTATAACAGCATTCAGAACGGATAAGTTAAATTTGGTAGATAACAGGATTAAGAAGGGTAGATGGGTGAGAATATGAAGGTTAGATACGATCCAGATGCGGACATTCTGTATTTAGGATTTAAGGATGCAGAAGTTGAAAATGTTGTAGATATCGATGATGATGCTTACTTGGAATACGATAAGAACTGTGAAGTCGTGGGAATAGAAATCCATAGAGTTAGAGATTTAATTTTCCCCGAACTGCTCAAGTATTTACTTAAGGCTAAGGAAATCGCTAAGCATCTCTAAATCGTAATCTGTTGTGGAAACTCTAGAACTGACGGTTATGGAACACACATCGTAAGGGCAGTCTATGAGTATGAAAACGATTTGCCCAGTTTTTAAGAAAGGTGATAAGATAATTATAGACCCTCCTAAGATTGTACTGGAAAAGACAGATGCAATTTGCATTCACGCATTACCATCTCTACTGCATTATGCAATTGCCTTAAACGAGGGAGTTGATCCGGTAAAGCTCGGTTTATCAAAAGATCCAAATTACGCTTACATTCAGTGTGTAGATCCCGGAGAACCGTATACTGGGGGAGGAACTGTTATCTTTAGATGTAGGAAGGTGGAAAAATGATATTATATATCATCAATAACGTATACAGGTGATTGAAATGGGAGAGGATGTAGAGTCGATTTTAGAGGATCTCAGGTATAAGGTTGATAGGATAGAAAAAATGGTTGAAACTCTTATCGACATATATACCGATGCATTTTACGAGATTAGAGAAGAATACCTTGAAAAACTGGAAAAAATAAAAAAAGAGGGTTTTGAGGAATTTTCAGATATAGATGAGCTGAGAAAGTTGATTGAAGAGGGCTAACTGATGTATAGATATTTTATAAGTAAAAATCTGAAAGCAAAGCTGAAAAAGATACATAAGAAAAACAGGAAGTTCTATGAAGCTGTAATCAAAAAGATCGAAGAAATAATTAAAAATCCACAACATTACAAGCCTTTGAGATACGATCTGAAAGGTTTGAGGAGGGTTCACATTGAGAAATCGTTTGTTCTAATCTTTGAAATCGATGAAGAAAATAAAATTGTCAGATTCCTTGATTTAGACCATCACGACAGGATCTATAAAAGAAGATACTGATTAACGTTTGGATTATGATGATAGCTATAATTCTCGGCACACGTCCGGAAATAATTAAAATGAGTCCTGCGATAATGGAATGCGAGAAAAAGGGATTAGATTACTTTATCTTGCATACGGGACAGCATTATTCTTACGAGATAGATAAAGTATTCTTCGATGAGTTAGAATTGCCTCAACCTAGGTATAACTTAGATGTCGGTTCTGGAACTCATACGGAACAGAGCTCGGAATAGTCTAACTCTTGGAAACTACCATCTCTTTTAAGAATATCAAGATTATAATGAAGC